>NZ_JBFBCI010000033.1:0-92732 GCF_040683095.1 Sphaerisporangium sp. NPDC051017 | reverse complement strand
GCTTCGGCACGGAGGACGTGGACACCCGACAGATGATCGCGGATCACGCACTGCCGATCAAATCGGACAGCCTCACGAAAGACGTAACCAGTTACACGCGAACAAGATCTTCAGTGCCCTTCTAGGAGAGATATCTCCGAGGGGCAGAAAGGGGCTGCCTGATGTCCGACCCTTGCCTTCCTCACATGCCGCGCGTGAGGGTCGAAGGGGCGGGAGCCCCCTGGGTAGGACAGCCCGAGCCGGAGGCGAGGACCATTTTCCTGCGGAGGCCGGCTCTGTCCATGGGCTGGCCCCGCGCGGCGCTCGCTTCTTTCTGCGGGCCCCGTCCTGTTTGTGGTCGGAGCCCCGGGCTCCCCGGGTCAGTCGTCGAGGGATTGGCGGCGCTTTGATCTTGGGGTTACCAGGTTCTTCAGGGCTCGGTCGAAGGCGCTGCCGAAGGGGTTGTCCTGGACGAGGTACGTCCAGGTGGCGGTGGGGCGTTTCAGGCCGCTTTCCGTGGCGTCCAGGCCGCCCTCGGCGGTGATCGTCGCCGTCTCGAAGGTCTCGACGGAGCGGCGCTCGACCTCCTCCAGCAGGTGCTTGTACGCGGCCACGCCCTCACGGTGGAACTCGTCGATGGGCTTGAGCTTGTGGCCGAGGCCGCGCAGGTGGATGCCCTCGCGGACGTCGGACATGAAGCCGAGGTGCTCGGTCCAGCAGCGGTCGAGGTGGAACAGGACGATCTGCCGCGCGGCCTCCCGCAACGCCGGTTCGCCGGCCTCGGCGACCAGTTCGTCCCAGTGCTCGGGACGGGCGGCGGCTAGCGCGTCTCCGGCGGCCTCGCCGCGCAGCACCTTGTCACGCTGTTCGAGGACCTGCGCGCGCTGCGTTTCGAGCAACCGCGTGTAGCGCCAGGTGTTGCGGTGGATCTCCAGGTGGGTGCCCTCGGCGACCCGCTGGGCGTGGCCGACGATGTACCCGGCCCGCTTGCTGCGCACGACGCCGGTCTCGTCGTCGGCCGGCGGCAGGGACTCGTGGGGCGCGTAGTGGGTGATCAGGTCGTCCTCGAGGCTCACGTAGAACACCGAGCCGCCGGGGTCTCCCTGACGCCCGGCGCGGCCGCGGAGCTGGTCGTCCAGGCGGCTGCTGGCGTGCCGGCCCGCGCCGATGACGTACAGGCCGCCGAGCTCGGCGACGCCCTCGCCGAGGCGGATGTCGGTGCCGCGCCCGGCCATCTGCGTGGAGACGGTTATGGTGCCCTTCTGGCCGGCCTGGGCGATGATCGCGGCTTCCTCGGCGTCGTTCTTGGCGTTGAGGACGACGCACTCGAGGCCGTCGCGGCGCAGGTCGTCGGCCAGGCGCTCGGACTCGGAGACGTCGAGGGTGCCGATGAGGATGGGACGGCCGGTCTCGTGCACGCGGGCGATCTCGTCGACCAGGGCCATGCGCATGTCGACGACGTGGCCGAACACGCGGTCGGGCTCGTCGGCGCGGACGTTGGGCCGGTTCGGGGGGATGACCGCGACCTTGAGGGAGTAGAACTCGCGGAGCTGGTCCTCGACGGCGACCGCCGTACCCGTCATGCCGCATATTTCGGGGTATCGGCGGATGAGGCCTTGGATGGTGATCGAGTCCAGGATCTCCCCGGTCTCGCTGGCCGCGAGCGCCTCCTTCGCCTCGACCGCCGCCTGCAGGCCGTCCGGCCACCGCTGCAGCGTCGCGACCCGGCCCCGGGACTGGTTGACGAGCTGGATGCGCCCGTCGCGCACGAGGTAGTCGACGTCGCGGGTGAGCAGCGCGTGGGCGTGCAGCGCGAGGTTGACCTGGGTGAGGACCTCGGGCGTCTCGTACAGGTTGATGCCGCCGAGGGCCTTCTCGACCGCGTCGGTGCCCTTCGCGGTGAGGAAGACGTTGAGGCCCTGGTCGTCCAGTTCGTAGTGGTAACCGCGCGACAGGCGCCGGATCAGCTCGGCGGTCTCGGCCGAGTCCAGGCCGGGGTCGGCGGCGCCGGCCAGCACGAGCGGGACGCGCGCCTCGTCCACCAGCACCGAGTCGGCCTCGTCGATCAGCGCGACCTCGGGCTCGGGGACGATGACGTCGTCGGCGGACGTCGCGATGCGGTCGCGCAGCACGTCGAAGCCGATCTCGCTCACCGAGGCGTACATCACGTCCTTGGCGTAGGCCTCGCGGCGCTCCTCCGGCGTCGAGGACTGGCTGATCCAGCCGACGGACACGCCGAGCGCCTCGTACAGCGGGCCCATCCACTCGGCGTCGCGGCGGGCGAGGTAGTCGTTCACCGAGATGACGTGGACGCGCCGCCCGCGCAGGGCGTGACCGGCTGCGGCGATCGCGCCGGAGAGCGTCTTGCCCTCGCCGGTGGCCATCTCGGCGACCTGCCCGGACAGCAGGGCCAGGGCGCCGACGAGCTGCACGTCGAACGGGCGCATGTCGAGAGTGCGCCGGGCAGCCTCTCGGGCTATCGCGCAGAACTCCGGCAGATCGCCCATGCGAGGCGGCGGGAGCTCGTCCAGCTCCCTGAGCCGATCCTCATGCGCGCCGGCCTGGGTGGCCGTGCGTTGAAAAGGGCTGATGTTTGCACTTCCCGGGCGATCCAGGAGGTTTCTAATCAACTGCGATATCGAGGCCACATTCCCTCCAACGCCAACTACTGTACCGGCGTTCCCGCGATTGATCACTCATGCTCTGTGCGCGGCGACGTCCCGCCGCGCCGCGCCCGGCCGCGTGGAGAGAGGAACCTCCCTGATGAAGAAGGCGAGGACGAACCCGACCGCGACGATGGGCGCGACGTACAGGAAGATCGGCGGCAGTGCCTGCGCGTACGCCCTGGCTATCGCCGTGCGCACGGGAGGCGGGAGGTGGTGCACCATCTGCGGGGTGATCGCGTTGACGCCGCGCACCGGCAGCATCGTCCCGCCGGCCGCGATGGCGTCCGACAGGCGGTGGATGAAGACGGCTCCCACGAGCGAGGTGCCAAGGGACGCGCCGGTTTGGCGGAAGTAGTTCACAGCCGAGGTCGCCGCGCCCACGTCCCGGTGGTCGACGGAGTTCTGGACGATCAGCACGAGCGTCTGGAGGACCATGCCGAGGCCGAAGCCCGCCACGAACATGTAGACGCCGTTGACCAGCATCGAGGAGTCGGCCGTCATCCGGGACAGCAACACCAGGCCGACGGCCAGCAGTCCGAGGCCGAGGATGGGGAACAGGCGGTAGCGGCCGGTGGCCGAGATGACCCGGCCCGAGCCGATCGACGTGATCGTCATGCCCGCGACCATGGGAAGCATGAGCAGGCCGGACCGCGTGGCGCTGGCGCCGTTCACCATCTGCAGGAACGTCGGCAGGTACGCGATCATGGCGAACATGCCGATGCCCACGAACACCGACACCGCCGCGGGCACGGCGAACTGATTCTCGCGGAACAGGCGTAGCGGGATGATCGGCTCCGCCGCCACCCGCTCGGCCAGCACGAACCCGACCGCGAGCACGACCGCGCCCGCCGCCAGGCCGATGATCACCGGGGAGTTCCAGGCGTACTCGGTGCCGCCCCAGCTCGTCACCAGCACGACGCAGGTGGACGTGCCCGCGAGCAGCGCCGTACCCAGGATGTCCAGCTTGTGCTGGATATTGGGCTTCGGGAGCTTCAGCACGACGGCGGTGACCACCAGCGCCACCAGGCCGAGCGGCAGGTTCACGTAGAAACACCAGCGCCAGCTCGCGTGGTCGGTGAAGAACCCGCCGATCAGCGGGCCGATCACCGACGACAGGCCCCAGACGGCGCCGATGATCCCGGTGTACCGGCCCCGCTCGCGCGGCGAGACGAGGTCGGCCACGATCGCCTGCACGCCGATCATCAGACCGCCCCCGCCCAGTCCCTGAAGGGCCCGGAAAGTGACCAGTTCCGGCATGTTCCGCGACAGCCCGCACAGCGCCGACGCGATCAGGAAGATCACGATGGCCGCCTGGAACACGATCTTCCTGCCGAACAGGTCGCCCAGCTTGCCGTAGATCGGCAGGCCGATGGTGGAGGCGAGGATGTACGCCGTGACGATCCAGCCGATGTGCTCCAGGCCCTTCAGATCGCCGACGATCGTCGGCAGGGCCGTGGACACGATCGTCTGGTCCAGGGCTGCCAGCAGCAGGGCGATCATGAGCCCGCCGAACACGAGGTTCCGCTGCCGGGGGTTCACCTGTGATCGTTCGACGTTCATCCACACCGCCTCTCTTCCGGGGCCGGATGGTCTTTTCCAGCGTACGTAGCGGGATAACCTTCGTGCCGATTCAACCACCGGTTGCGTCCGCCACACCCGGCGTGGTGATCGCCGGGCCCGGTCGTGCCTGCGCGGTCATGCCCACGCGGTCGTACCTGCGTGGTTGTGCCTGCGTGGTTGTGCTCGCGCGCTAGTGTGACGTGCCCGCGCCGCCGTCCTCGCGTGACTCGCCGAAGGCCGGCAGAGCCACCGAGCCCGCGCCCGCCGCCGAGGTCGCACTCAGACGCTCACCGAGCAGCAGGACGCCGATTTGTTCGTACCGGGTGCCGCGCTCGCAGCATGGGACACACCCGAGTCACCGTTCACGTGGGCATGGGCATGGGGCGAACGCGCGCCGCGGTCGAGGGCGGGAGCCCCTTCCCCCTTGCGCGGATTTGGGGGATGTTGGAGTGGGGGTAGTAGAGGCCACTGGAGGCGGGGAATTGACCAAGGTCGTGTGCACGGCGGACGGCAGACGACTCGCAGTCGAGGAAAAAGGGAAGCCGGGAGGCGATCCGATCTTCCTCCTGCACGGGACGCCGGGGAGCCGGGTGGGCCCGAGCCCGCGAGGCTCGGTGCTGTACCGGCTCGGAGTGCGGCTGATCAGCTTCGACCGGCCGGGCTACGGCCTGTCGGACCGGCTGGTCGGCAGGTCGGTGGCGACCGTGGCGGACGACGTCGCGGAGATAGCCGACGCGCTCGGCCTCGACCGGTTCTCGGTCGTCGGCAGGTCGGGAGGCGGTCCGCACGCGCTGGCCTGTGCCGCGCTGCTCCCCGAGCGTGTCATCCGCGTCGCGGTGCTGGTGGGCCTGGCGCCGCGCGCCGCGGAGGGGCTCGACTGGTTCAGCGGTATGACCGAGTCGAACGTCACCGAGTACACCGTGGCACTTACCGGCCGCAGCCGATTCGCCGATTGGCTCGCCCCCGCCGCCCGGAAGATCCGTACCGACCCGGCGAACCTGATCGCCGCTCTGTACGCGGAGCTGCCCGAGGTCGACCGTCGCATGGTGGCCAACCCGCGTGTGCGTGCCATGCTGCTGGAGAACTACGCCGAGGCCCTGCGCCACTCCGAGGACGGATGGGTGGACGACGCGATCGCCTTCTGTTCCCCGTGGGGCTTCGACCTGGAAGACATCAAGGCCCCGACCCTGCTCTGGCACGGCGCGAAAGACCGCTTCTCGCCCGTCGCGCACTCTCGCTGGCTCGCCGGCCGCATCCGGACGGCCACGTTCAAGCTCGAGCCCGACGCCGCGCACTTCGGCGCCTTGACCGTGCTTCCCGACGTACTGCCGTGGCTGGTCAGGGACGCTCGAGCGGCCTGATCACCAAGGTTGCAACTCGAGGTCACGGTTCAGTCTGCGCCATGCCGCCAGAGCGGCGATGTGCGAGTGATTCTCGCCGAGGGTGTGGCGCATCATGTTCAGTGCGCGCTCTCGGATCTGCCGGGCCTCGACCGTCCGGCCGAGCGCGTTCAGCGTCATGGCGAGGTTGGCCTCGCAGACCAGGCTGTCGGGGTGCTCCGGGCCGAGGATTTTCCGCAGCTCGGCGAGAGTCTCCCGGTCGAGTTGCTCGGCGGCGCTCAGCTCGCCTTGTTCGGCGAGACAGTTGGCGACGTTGATCGCGCATACCAGCGTGGACGGGTGGTGCTGGCCGATTCTCTGCGCCAGCGCGCGGAACGTCGTCTCGGCCAGCTGCCGCGCCTCGTGGACATCGCCCAGCTCACGCAGGTAGATGGCGCTGTTGTTGGCCGCGGCCAGCGTGTACGGATGGTCTTCCCCCAGAACCTGGGAGAAGTTGCGCATGGCATCCACGGCAGAGTCGTAGGCGCGTCTGGTCTCGCCCGTCACGTTCAGGCAGGACGCGAGCTCCAGCCGGCAGGCGAGCGTGTCGGGGGCGTTCTCGCCGACGTGGGCGACGTACCGCTCATGCGTGTCCTCGGCGCGCCGCCTGGCCTCGGTCTCCAGGCCGATCCTCCGCAGGGACACGGCGAGGTTCGTCGCGGCACGCAGCGTGTCGACCAGGTCCTCCCCCAGCACCCGGCGGTAGTCCTCCAGGTTGACCTGCAGCATCTCCAGCGACTCCTGGAGCCTGCCCAGCTCGCGAAGGTCGCGGGCGAGCATGGACGTCGTGTGCAGGGTGTATGGGTGCAGGTCGCCGCTGACCCTGCGGCGCCGCTCCACCGTCTCCTGGTCGAGGTCTCTGGCCCGGGCGAAGTCGCCGGCGAGGCGGAAGCTGACGGCCAGGTTGTGCGCGGCGGCGAGCGCCCGGGGGTGATCCTCCCCGAACAGGTCCTTGACCCGATCGTAGTTCTCGCTCGCCATGCGCAAGGACTCCTGGAACTCGCCGAGGGCCCTCAGATCGGCCGCGAGCCCACCCGCCGTCATCAGGGTGTACGGATGGAAGTCGCCCAGCTCCCGGCTTTGGTGGGTGAGGACCTCCGTGTCCACGACGTGCGCCTCACGGTAACGCCCGAGCGAGCGCAACGTGTTCGCGATGTGGAATCGCAGGTGCACCGTCTGCCGGTCGCCTCGGCCGAGCTTGACGTTCCACGCGTCCTCCAGGCGGTTGCCGAGTTGGAGGCTCTGGTTCAGCTCGCCGCGCTTCCACAGATAGCGCACGCGGTCGATCAGCAGCTTGCGGGTCTCCTCCTCATCGCAGTCCTGTGCCCGCGACGGGGCGAGGTGGGGCCAGATCTCGTCGTAGCGCGGCCAGTTGCCCGGGTCGTCGGTGTCGCCCACGCGAGGACGTCCCGCGACCAGGATGCGGTGGACAGCGTGGACGGTGACCTCCTCCTGCTCCGCGTTCATGCGGTCGCGGACCACCGCTTGGATGAGGCGGTGAACCTGGATGGAGTTGTCCGCCTGGTCCACCCGGGCGAGGGCGTACCGGCCGAGCTGCCGGATGACCGGGCCGATCATGAGCTTCTCGCGCATGGCCTCGTCGTAGGGCACGAGGATGTCGACCATCGCGTCGCAATACAGCATGTCCATCGAGACGGGCTCGGGGGCGAAGAACGCGAGGAGCTCCAGCAGGCGCACCGACGCCGGTGAACGCTCTTTGAGCCGTTCGAATGACAGGTTCCAGGTGGCGAGGACCGGTGTCGGATAGCCGCTTGGCGGGTCGCCCAGGGACAGTACCTCGGTGACCTGATGTTCCAGTTGCTCGACGTACTGGCCGGCGGGCATGCCCGTCTGCTCCAGCCAGGCGCCGGCCTGCTCGATCGCCAGTGGCAGGTCTCCGAGGGCGGAGGCGACCTTGTCCGCATCGTCCGCGGCGAGGCCGGGGGCCCGGCGCAGGAGGTGCTCGACGCTCTCCGCGCGGGTGAACACGTCGACCTCCAGCGGGTCGGCCACGCGTGACCAGGCGGGGTTTCGGGAAGTGATGAGGACGTGTCCCGACCCGCTCGGGATGAAGTCTTCGAGGTCCTTCGGATCGTCGGCATTGTCGAAGATCAGTAACCAGCGGGAGTAGGGCCTGCCGAGCCGGAGCGCCTCCCGTACGGCCCTGGCGGCCTCGGCGACGCTGTCGCTCACCGGTGTGCCCAGCCTGCCCGCCAGTTCCGCCATCTCCGGATTGATCAGCTCCAGGTGCTCGGCGGGAATCCACCAGACCACGTCGTAGTCCGCCATGAACCTGTGGGCGTACTCCAAGGCGACCTGCGTCTTACCCACCCCGCCCAGGCCGTACAGAGCCTGAGGTAGCACGACGGTCTTGCTGCCACCGACGATCTGGTCGCGCAACTTCTCCAGCACGGCGTTGCGGCCGGTGAACGCGGCATTGCGTGTGGGGACGTTCCATACGGGCGGACGTGTACCGGGGAATCGCGGGCCCGCGGGGGCGTGCCCGGCCGGATGCTCGGCGAGCTGGGGCCGCCCCAGAGAGCGCAGCAGCGCCTCGGCGGCCTGCGCCTCGTCCAGCCGCATGAGATCGACGAGGGCGCCGTCGTTGAGCGGCGCGATCGGTCGTACGTCCGAGACCTTCACCACGAGCAGCCGCGGTCGGCTCCCCGCCGGCTCGGACATCGCCAGGGTGTCCCAGAGCGCGCGCGGTTCGGGAGAACGCACGTAGGCACTGGACATGATCGCGACGATTCGGTTGTAGGAGCCGATCCTGCGCACGTCGTCGCCCTGGGCGGAGCCGGAGGCGTCGTCCGCCTGCACGATGCGAAAGCCGGCGCGGGTGAGCAGCGAGCCGATCCACTCGGCCCACATGCGGTCCTCCGGGACGTAACTGAGGAGGATGTCCGTCGGTACCGACGTCGGCCTGCGGACGAAGGCGTCTCTGATGCGCAGGCGGACGTCCTCGCGCAGCGGTGGCATGGAGGGGACGGCGCCGTGGGTGATCACATTGGCCAGCCGCTCGAACGCCGCCAGCATCGACGTCGGCGAGCCTGGGGTGTCGCCGAAGGTCGCCAGGGTCTCCTCGAACGCGTAGAACGGCTTGTACGGGATCTCCACCGCGCCCCAGTAGCCGCGCACTTCCTCCTGGGACATCCCCGAGGGAAAGCCCTCGAACCGTCGCCGGGCCAGTGCCCGGCCGGCGTCGAGCTTTTCCTTCTCGCCGTCGTCGATGCGCATCGGCACGGGAAGCACTCGGATGTTGCGGTCGCCGTAGCGGTCGTCGATATGCCGGGCGACGGCCGCGGCGCCCTCGATGCTCTGGTCGCTGAGCGTGAAGCAGACCACCAGGGTGTCGGGAAAGTGCACCGTGCAGATGTCGGCGATGTCGCTCAGGCCGGTGCGGCTGTCGATGAGGATGTAGTCGTAGTGGCTCTTCATGTCGGCTCGCAGCGCGTCGAAGAACTGGCCGCCGCCCAGCCGCTCGTAGAAGTTGTCCCAGTCGAAGGTCGAGACCAGCGAGGCGTAGTCGCGGTTCTGACGGCCGGCCGAGATGAAGTCCAGCGTTCCCTGGCCGGGAAAATGGTTCCACTCCAGGGACACCGCGTGGGGCAGGACCTTCGCGTACGCCAGATGCCAGTCGCCGGGGCGTGGATTCGGACGCAACGTGGCCAGCGAGTACTCGTTGATCATCTCGATCACGCCAGGGGTGGAGCCGATCGTGGTGGCGTCCAGGAACGGGTGGAAGAACTTATGTAAACCAGGCGATTCCAGATCCCAGTCGACGACCAGCACCCTTTTCCCGCTCGCCGCGAGGATCCACGCGGTGTTCGCCAGGGCCATCGTGCGACCGGTCCCGCCCTTGTAGGAGTAGAAGGTGATGATGTGGCCCTCGGGAGCGTCGGTCATGACGAAGCCTCCGCGTCGTTGCCGTCGAACGGGGACATTGGACCTTGGAGCCGCGGGCGCTCGATGGACGGACGCCTCTCGGGCGGGTGCGCCGTCGCGTGGCGAAGATAGTGCGCGATGGCGGAGCGCGCGATTTCCGGCACCTGCTTGGTGAACTGGTCAAGCGTGGGGATGCCGTGCGCGGCGGCCCGCGGCGCGACCCGACCCTCCTCGAGCTTGCGCGGAAGCACGGAGTGCAGTGAGTCGCGTAGGACGGGGGTCGCCTGGGTGGTCTCGTCGTCTTCGTGGTTCCAGGGCACCATCACGCTGATCCACGGGCAGTTCGCGTCGTCCAGCGCACGCAGAGATTCCTTGAACGCCGGAGAGGTGGCGGCCCAGGCATCCATCAAAAGCAGCCCGGGGCACGTTGGTGCGCCGTCGTCCGTGATCTGGTCGGCGTGCTCGGCCAGCGAGCCCACCTCTGGGCGGTGGCCCATGCTCCGGACGATGTCGGCGGTGTGCTCGGCGAGCGGCCTGCCCAGTTTGGGGCGATAAGGATTCCATTCCTGGGAGTTGTGGCCGTAGTGGTATGGGCCGCGCCCCTTCGGTAGATCGGTGATGTCGGGGGCGACGACGGTGACGCGGAGGCGGTGGCCGTTCGCCCTGGTGTGGTCGCCGGCCCCGAACGCGCTTTCCAGCGACTCGTAGTCGGGCGGCGTCATCGGTGAGAGGTTCGCCCTGTCGCCGACCTCCACGATGCGCCGGGCGAGGTTGTAAACAGCGAGGTCATAGGCCGAGCGGAACTGGCGCAGCTTCATGATGCCGTAGAAGCCGTGCTCGGCGTATCGCGCCCCGAGATCGGGATCGACGAACTGGATGGACCGGCTCACCTCGGGCAGTTCGTCGACGGGAACGGGCACCCAGAGGGCGGGGACGATGGTCTCCACTTTCTCTGAGCCCCGCGCGCGGTGGTGCAGAATTCGTTGCGCGAACGCCATCCACTCCTTGCCGCACTGCTCGCTTTCGAAGAAGCGCCTGGAGTAGAGCGGAACGAAGACTCTGCAGGTCGCCAAGGCCTCCGCGAGCCTGTCCGGCCAGACACTACCCGGATGAAGCTCCCGATCCATGAATCCCGGCCTGGCTCCACGGGGTAGACCGGTAAGAACCATCACATGTCGGCATAGATCATTGAACAGCTTCTCGACCCATTGATCGGGATCATAAGGATCGTTCAGATCGTGCCGCGGAGTGTGAGCATAGCTCAGAAAGAAGTACGGAGCGGCTCGTGGGACTTCTCGCACGAGCGGATCCACCCCCAGCGTTCACGGTCCCGGACTGTAAACCGCACATTAGGCCGATGGAATCAGTCGTGCAACGAAAAGCAGGAAAAAAACTCCCGTCACCTTTGGGAGTCGTCCGGAAATCGGCGAATCGGTGCGGACCGGAAAACGCCGTGGCGCGGGCCCGGAGATGTTCAGGCGCCGTGGCGCGCCTGGGCAGTGGCTCGGCTCCTGTGCCGCGCGGCCGCCAGGCGGGCTTCCTCCTCGGCAGAGGCCGGGATGGGCTCTGCCAGCCATGGCCGGATCGAGTTCCCCATCGCGGCCACGAAACGCTGTCCTGCTCCGGTGAGCGCCCCCGAGCCGGCGAGGGTTTCGACGGCCTCCGCCGTCTGCGCGCGCCAGCGGGCGAACTGGACGCTCGCCCGCTCGGCCGCGGGGCCGTCGTCGGCCAGGCGGCGCACCCGCCAGAAATCGGTGACCGCGATGTGGGCGTACGTGCCCTGAAGAAGCCCTTCGAGCGGGCGTGGGTCGTCGCGCCACGGGGCGTAGTACAGCGTCGTGTCGTTCTGGTCGTACAGGTCCATCATGTCCAGCAGCGCGCCCAGCTTGACATGCTGGAATTCGTGGATGAGCAGCAGGGCGAGCGTCACGGCGTCCGCGGGCAGCGCCACGGCGACCGCTCCGAACGCGTCGCGTGCGGTCGAACTGACTTCGGAGCCGTCGGCGGCCGGCGTGAGGGGCATGACGGCCCGCAGCCCGGCGGCCAGCCCGGCGGCATAAGGGGAGTGATCACGGGTGATCAACGCCCAGGCGTCCGAGAACAGCCTGGACCAGCGCTCCACCTCTTGATCGCTCAGCCTCTGGGTGGCGGGCCACTGATGGCAGTCCCGGTAGAGATCGACATCCTCCAGAGCCACCGTGAGGCCGTTCACGGACAGACGGCGTACCGGTGACCATTCGCGGGGGCCGCCGGGCTCGTCGAGCCTTACGTCATGGTCGAGCCCATCGGCGTGGACGCGGAACCCGCCTTCCCTGGTCTCGACGGTCGCGCCGGAGACGGCGCCGACCCGCAGTAGCCCGAGCCCGGGTAGATGGAGCGCACCGTCGCGCACGGGAAGCCGCACCGACGCCTCGACACCGGCATGAAGCGCGGCGGTCGCCGCGATGGAGCTGAGATGCCCGTCATCGGCGGTTCCCCTGAGGCACTTCACCGCCCACGCGCGCACATACGGATGGCCCAGCACCGTGTCGAGCGCCGCCGGTGCGTCCCGGTCGATCTCGGTGAGCAGCCGCCAGGCCTCCACCGATGTGGAGGCGTTGCCGATCGCGGCCAGCAGGGCGCGCCGCACACTTCGCTGACCGGCTTCCACATGGGCGATCGCCTCGGCCCCGCCGTATCCGGACGCGAGCGCCGCGACGTCCGCGGCCGGGAGCGTGTGAGCGGTTCGGTCCACGGTGGTGACGGCCTTCTGTACGTGGGTGATCAATTTCAGGAGATCGGCGCAGTAGACGCTCGGGTTGGCGAAACCTGTGCCGGTGCGGTAGCGATGCGCGTAGAGGCCGCCGCCGCAGGTGCTCACCACAGGACAGGACCGGCATTCGGCGCACAGTCCGGCGAGACCGGTCTGGCGGCCGTGGATGCCCGGATGCAGGCCGACCGTGTCCAGCGAATGGTCACTGACATTGAAGCCCGTGGCGGGCGCGCCGTCGTAGGAGGTCTTGAGGGAGTCGGCCTGCTCGTAGGTGCCGTCGGTCTCGATGACGACGAGGTCGCTCGGCTCCAGCCCCAGGGATTCGGTCAGGCTGGTCTCGGACCCGATGGTGCGGAGCGCGGACTCGAAGAGCCGTACCTTCATCGTCCGGCCATCGGCCAGCCATCGGTCGAAGATCCGGACGAGCCAGTCGCCGTAGGCACCCGGAGGGCCGGGGGGCGGGGCGTCCCACGTGGCATGGGGGAGCAGGAAGTCCACGCGCGGGGGGTGCAGCGCGGCGAGCGCCTCGTAGACGGCGAGCGGGTCGTTGGCGACGTCGACGGTGCAGAGCAGGCCGGCGTACAACTCGGGAGTGCGCCGCCGCACGAGTTCGATGGCGCGCAGGACCTTGTCGTAACTGCTGCGGCCGTTGGCGTACAGGCGGTGCCGGTCGTTCGCGGCGCGGTCGCCGTCGAGGGAGATGCCGATCTTGACCCCGTACGCGGCGAAGAGGTCGCAGAACGACTCGTCGAGCAGGACGCCATTGGTGTGAATGCGGAGGTCCAGCTCGCAGACTCCGTCGAGGGCGCCGATCAGCTCACGCGAGATGCGGTCCAGCCGGTGACGACCGGCCAGGAGGGGTTCCCCGCCGTGCAGCACCACCGTGACACCCTGCAGGCCGTGACGCTTCGCATGGTCGGCGATTCTGCTCGCCGACCACGCGATCGTCTCGTCGGACATACCCGTCGGACGGGCTCGCCAGCTTTGGTCTGCGTGTTCGTACACGTAGCAGTGGTCGCACGCGAGGTCACATCGGCTGGCGACCTTGAGTACGAACTGCCGGAACGGAACGGCGGGCCCGGCCACGGAAATGCTAGATCGAGGACTGGAAGGCGGCGACGGTCACCTGCTTGGCCGGGGACTCGGGAAGGATGCGCTTCAGCAGGCCCGCATCGGCGAGAGAACCCACTCGCGAAAGGGGCATATCGCGCAGGTCCACTAGATCTGTTGAGATTCCGGACTCGGCACCCTCAGATATGTTGTTCATGGTTCCATCCAAATTAGCCCGGAACCCCAGTGCGTGCTGGGGCAATCGGTAACCGGCCGATTACAGTGAGTACCACTAGTCTCGCAAACCATCCCCGCCCAGTGTCCCAAGGCGAGCCCCCAATATTGGATTGTAGCGGTTAAGTTGCGAGCCCTTTACCGGGTACATAGGGGTGGATAGCGTCAGGTCTCATCCTTTTTCTCCATTAATGTCCATCGGTGCGCTGAATTCTGGTGATAGGCCGGTTTAGTACCAATCGGGCGTGATGTCCCTGGTGGCAAAATGGCACTGGTGTTCGACTGGATGCTCCGCTCATGCCTTCGGACGAGACCCTCTGTGCCGTGCATCGATATCGGTGGGTTTATTCCAGTGATGGGGCCGCCGAGCGATCGTGGTGTCGGAGTGGCCTGGGAGCCGCGACGGTCGCCGGAAAACGTGGAGAAGATAGCATTTCTGCATCGGCGAAGATCGGCTTGGTCGCCGTTCTTGACACGAATCGTCGCAGCGGTTCCAGTAAATGGGTATGAGTAGCGATCCGGAGGCGGATTTCCCGGCGCTCTATCGTGCGGCCGATCGAGGGGCGATTGTCGGGCAGCGCAGGCTTCTCGCCGCCACGGGCATACGTCTCGTGTCCCTGGTGCTCGCCGCGATCTTCGGTTCTTTCAGCCTCGACACCGGGCGCCTGGACGCGGCGGCCATGGTGGCCGCGTGCGCCCTCGCGTCCGCGCTGGTCAGCGAGGTGTACCTCCTGACCATGCGACCCGACCGCCAGTGGTACGAGGCGCGGGCGGCGGCCGAGTCGGCCAAGACGCTCGCCTGGCGCTACCTCGTCGGAGGCGAGCCGTTCGGCCACGGGGCGGGCGACGACGCGGTCGACCTGCTGCTGTCGCGCAGATACTCCGAGATCATCAACGGGATCAAGGGGTTCGCGCTGGTGCCTCCGCCGGAGGAAGCTTCCCAGGTCACGGCCTTGATGCGCGAGATGAGGGCGCTGCCGCTGGAGGAGCGCAAGCATCATTACCTGACGGGCCGGATCAACAACCAGCGGTCCTGGTACGGCCGCAAGGCGAGGCACCACGATCATCGAGCCGGCCAGTGGTCGATCGCGCTGGCGGTGATGGAGGCCATCGGGTTGATCGCGGCCGTCCTCAACGCCGTTCAGGTAATAAATCTGGATTTGCCGGGAATCGTGGGAGCAATGGCCGCAGCAGGTATCGCGTGGCTCCAGACGCGGCAACACCAGCAGCTCGCCACCTCGTATTCGATCGCCGCCATGGAGCTCGGCGATATCGTCTCGCGGGTCCAATGGCCGCGTACCGAGACGGAGTGGGCCCATTTCGTGGACGAGTCGGAGGAGGCCATCTCCCGCGAGCACATGCTGTGGTGGGGGTCGCGGGGGCGGGCGACAGAGGGGTGAGATGTGGTGTCCGTACCTGACGGAGGCTGGCAGGTATTGCGGGCAGGCTGTCCTGCATGACGACGAAAGCAGCGTTCATCGCGGTCACGCTCGACTGTGCCGAGCCGAAGGTGCTCGCCGACTTCTATTCGAAGATCACGGGGTACGAGAGCCAGTACGCCGACGACGACTACGCGTTCATCGGGGACGGGACGCACGCGATCGGGTTCCAGCGGGTCGAGGGCCGGGTGCCCGCCTCCTGGCCGGGGCCGGCGAAGCAGTTCCACCTGGACTTCCGGGTCCCGGACGTGGACAAGGCCGTCCAGGAGTACGTCGGGCTCGGCGCCACCAAGCCCGAGTTCCAGCCGGGCCAGGGCTGGATCGTCCTCGCCGACCCCGAGGGCCATCTGTTCTGCGTGTGCCCGGAACGATCCTGAAAAAGCGGGATAAATCCCGGCACCCACCGCCTGTCCTGTCCCGCCCCCGTCCGCTTCCGCAGAGGGGCGGGACAGGGGCGCGGGGTGGGCTGGGACGGCGCCGGTCAGGTCGTGGTGATGTTCGTCCGGCGGAGGAACTGGGCGTTGACGGCGACGACGATCGTGGACAGGCTCATCAGGATCGCGCCGACGGCGGGGGAGAGGGTGACGCCCGCGAAGGCGAGGACGCCGGCCGCGAGGGGGAGCGCGACCAGGTTGTAACCGGTGGCCCAGGCGAGGTTCTGCAGCATCTTCCGGTACGCCGCGCGGGACAGGCGGATGACGGCGACCACCGCGCGCGGGTCGTCCCGGGCGAGGACGACCCCCGCCGACTCGATCGCCACGTCGGTACCGGCGCCGATCGCGATGCCGACGTCCGCCCTGGCCAGCGCGGGGGCGTCGTTCACGCCGTCGCCGACCATGGCGACGCGCGGTCCGCGGGACTGCAGCTCGGCGACCTTGGCCTCCTTGTCCTCGGGCAGGACCTCGGCGAAGTACTCGTCCACGCCGAGTTCGGCGGCGACGGCCCGCGCCACCTGCCCGGCGTCGCCCGTGATCATGATGACGCGCTTGCCCTCGCGGTGCAGCGCCTCCACGGCCTCGCGGGACTCGGGCCGGACGGCGTCCTCCAGGGCGAGGGCCCCCGCGACCCGGCCGTCCACGACGACGTACAGCACGGTCGCGCCGCGCTCGCGCCACGCGTCCACGCTCTGCCCGCCCGGCTCGCCGGGGCCGTCCTCGTGAGCGTGTTCGCCGGTCGCCTCGCCGGCATGGTCGTGGAGTTCTTCGAGGCCGAGTTCGCGCAGGAGGGCCGGGCCGCCGACGGCGACGGTGTGGCCGTCCACGGTGGCCTGGACGCCGCGGCCCGTGCGGGAACGGAAGTCCCGGGCGGCGGGCAGGGGGCCGCGGGCGCGGGCCGCGGCGACGACGGCGCGGGCCAGGGGGTGCTCGCTCTCGCTCTCGGCCGCCCCGGCCAGGCGCAGCAGGGTGCCGGCGTCGCCGTCGACGGCCACGACGCCGCCGACCTCCGGCTCGCCCCTGGTGAGCGTGCCCGTCTTGTCGAACAGGACCGCGTCGACGGTCCGCATGCCTTCCAGGGCGGTGCGGTCCTTGACCAGGATGCCGTTCCTGGCGCTCACCGCCGTCGAGATCGCGATCACGAGGGGGATGGCCAGGCCCAGCGCGTGCGGGCAGGCGATCACCAGGACGGTCACCGTCCGCTCCACCGCCTCGCCCGGGTCGCCGGCGATCAGCCACGCGGCGAACGTGAGGGCGCCCGCCGCCGTCGCGACGTAGAAGAGCAGGGCCGCGGCGCGGTCGGCCAGCGCCTGTGCCCGGGACCGCGAGGACTGCGCCTGCTCGACCAGGCGGCGGATGCCCGCGAGCGCGGTGTCCTCGCCGACCGCGTCCACCTTCACGCGGACGGCCGAGTCGAGGGCGACGGTCCCGGCGACGACGCGGTCTCCGGACGACTTCGGCACCGGACGCGACTCGCCCGTCAGCATCGACTCGTCGAACTCGGCTTCGCCGTCGAGGATCACCCCGTCGGCCGGTACCCGTGAACCCGGACGTACCAGCACGATCTCACCGGGCCGCAGGGCGCTGACGGGGACGGATTCCGTGCCGCCGTCGGCGACGCGCTCGGCCTCGTCGGGGAGCAGCGCCGCGAGGGCGTCCAGGGCGTTGGACGCCTGGCCGAGCGCGCGCATCTCCAGCCAGTGCCCGAGCAGCATGATGTCGATCAGCAGCGCCAGTTCCCACCAGAAGTCCAGCCCGAAGAGGCCCAGCGCCGTGGCGGCGCTCGCGCCGAAGGCGACGGTGATGGCGAGGGAGATCAGCAGCATCATCCCCGGGGCCCTGTTTCGGATCTCCTCCACGGCGCCCGTCAGGAAGGGCCGGCCGCCATAGAAGAACACCGCTGTGCCGAGGACGGGCGCCATCGTCTGCGAGCCCGGGAAGGACGGCGGCGTGAACCCGAACCACATCTGCACCATGTGGCTGTAGAGGACGACCGGGACCGAGAGGGCCACGCTGATCCACAGCCGGTCCCGGAACCGGGCGGCATGGTCACCGTGTCCCGTATGGCCGGCATGCCCGCCGTGTGGACCGGCGGCGCCGTGGTCGCTGTGTCCCATATGTCCACTATGGGGTCTGGTGTCGTCGGCGTCGTGGCGACCGTGCGGTGCGCGGCCTGGGTCGCCGGTGAGGTCGGCGTGATGGGGCAAGGCTCCGGCGTGTGCCTGGGGCCCGGTGTGGTCGTCTCGCATTGCCGCTCCTTCGTGCATACCCCACTAGGGTACCTAAGGGACGACTCACCCAAAAGCGAAAAAGTCCGGTTCCGTCATCTGGACGCCAGGGCGCGCGGCCCGGCGGCATGGCGCCGAACGTGATTCGGCATAGCGGTCCTGGGGATTAGGGAACGAGGTACCCAATTTGTCCTTAAGCTGGCAGGGTGCTCCCACCGATGCCCACAGCCGCGCTTCCCTCTGCCCACGGGGAACCCCGCCCAGGCGGTCGCCCGTGATGTGGCTGGGCGTCTCGATCGCGCTGGTCGGCGCGCTCGGGTACGCCGGGGGCGCGGCGATCCAGCAGTACGAGGCGGCCCACGGGGGTGCCACGTTCAAGCTGGTCAGGCGGCGGCGCTGGTGGATCGGCGGGGCCATCGGCTTCCTCGGGGCCGCGCTGCACGCGCTCGCGCTGAGCTTCGCGCCGTTGGTGCTCATCCAGCCGGTCAGCGTGACGACGCTCGTCTTCGCCGTCCCGCTGGCGGCGGTGCTGCACGGCAGGCGTCCCCACCGGGCCGAAGTGCTCGGGTCGGCCGCCGTGTCCGTCGGGCTGTTAGGCATCATGCTGCTCATCCCGCAGAGCCACTCGCGCCCGGAGCTCTCCACGCCCGGAGCGCTGTCCTTCCTGGCCTGCGTGGGCGCGGTGGTGGCGGTGTGCGAGCTGAGCGCGCGGCGGGCCCGGGGCACCGCCAAGGCGCTGCTGACGTCGATCGGCGCCGGGGCCGTGACCGCGTCGGTGTCCACGTTCGTCCGGGTCGTCGGCGGGACGTTCGACGGAAACCTGTCCCACCTGTTCCACTGGTTCACGCTGGCGATCCCGGCGCTGCTCGTGTGCGCGATCGTCCTGTTGCAGCGGTCCTACGCCGTCGGCCATTTCAGCGTCGCGTACGCCGGGGTGCAGGTCGTCGACCCCGTGACGTCCGTGCTGGCGGGCGTGATCCTGCTGGGCGAGCCGCTGCCCGCCGACCCGCGGAGCATCGTCCCCGCGCTGGTCTCGGCCGCGGTCCTCATCGCCGGGACGATCACGCTCGGCCGCCTCCGCCCCGACATCGCCTCCCCGCCGTCGCCGGCTGAGGCCGTCCCGGTCAGGACGCGGGCGGCCGCCAGGTGAACACGTCCTCGAACTGACGCGTGGCGTTGCCGTCGCCGAGGCGCCCGGCGAACGCCATGGCGGCCTGTCTGGCCCGGACGGCGAGGGGATTCGACCAGAGGGTCAGGCGGCAGATCGTCCGCGACCTTCGCATGATCTTCGTCGTGCGCGCGAGCCTGGCGGCGGTGTAGGGCCCGAGGTCCACGGGTGACGCCGTGCCCGCGACGTGGGCGAGGACCACCGCGTCCTCGATCGCCTGGCACGCGCCCTGCCCGAGGTTCGGGGTCATGGCGTGCGCCGCGTCGCCGAGCAGGGCCACCCGCCCGGAGTGGAACGCGGGCAGCGGCGAGGGCAGGCAGTAGAGGTCGTGTTCGAGGATCTCCCCCTCCCGCGCCGCGTGGATCAAGGAGTGATCTTCGACGCGGTGGCCGGCGCCGGCGGGGTGCCCGCGTTCGCGGACCTGCGCGCCGGGATGCGCGAGATCCTGAACGGCATGCTCGGCCGGCGGGCCGGCTGAGGCGCGCGCGCCCGGCCTGCCCGCGTCCTGGGAGAGCGCGTCCGCCCTGTCGCGGCGCGCCCTCGACACACATACCGTCCGGTCGGTACGCTTCGGGAATCGGTGGGTACGCTTCGGTGATCCGGACGACTGAGGAGCGCGATGCCCGCGAACATCGAGACGAGCCCGCCGGGCCTGGACCTCGACCGCCTCCAGGACCACCTCGCCGCGCACGACCTGGCCGGGGGACCGCTCGCGGCCGAGGTCATCCACGGAGGCAGGTCGAACCTGACCTACCTCGTGCGCGACGGCGACCGCCGCTTCGTCGTCCGGCGTCCTCCGCTCGGGCACGTGCTGGCCACGGCGCACGACATGACCCGCGAGTTCCGCGTGATGGCCGCGCTGCGCGACACCGGCGTGCCCGTGCCGCGCACCTACCACCTGTGCGACGACCCCGAGGTCATCGGCGCCCCGTTCTACGTCATGGAGTACGTCGAGGGCGGGCAGCCGCCGGTGACGCCGGCCATCGAGGCGGAGCTGGCGGCCATCCTGGGGCGGCTGCACGAGGTGGACCCTGCCGAGGTCGGGCTGGCCGACTTCGGGCGGCCGGACGGCTTCCTGGAGCGCCAGGTCCGGCGGTGGAAGCGCCAGCTCGACGCCTCGCGCAGCCGCGAGCTGCCGGACATCGACCGCCTGTACGCCCTGCTGGCCGAGGACATGCCCGTCACGCAACGTCACGCGATCGTCCACGGCGACTTCAAGCTGGGCAACACGCTCATCGCCGGTGGACGGGTGCGCGCCGTGCTGGACTGGGAGATGTCCACGCTCGGCGATCCGCTCACCGACCTCGCGCTCTTCCTCCTCTACGCCGACTTCGAGGCGCTCGACATCGGCAAGGGTTCGGCGGCCGGGAACGGGGGCGAGCACATGCCGTCCGGCGAGCTGGCCCGCACGTACGCGCGCGGCACCGGCCTCGACCTGTCCCGCCTCGGCTGGTACGTCGGCCTGGCCTGTTTCAAGCTCGCGGTGATCGCCGAGGGCATCCACTTCCGATACACGCGCGGCCTGACCGTCGGGAAGGGCTTCGAGGAGATCGGCGGGCACGTCGCGCCGCTCGTGGCCCACGGGCTGCGCGCGCTGGAGTCACGGGAGAGCTGATGGATTTCGCGTTCGACACCACCACCGAGGAGCTCCGCGAGCGGCTCTCTGCCTTCATGGACGAGTGCGTGTACCCGGCGGAGGAGCCGTTCGAGCGGCAGGCGGCCGAAAGCGGGTGGAGCAGCCCGCCGATGATGGAGGACCTCAAGCAGGAGGCCCGCCGGCGCGGCCTGTGGAACCTGTTCCTGCCCGGCGAGCACGGCGCGGGCCTGACGAACCTCCAGTACGCGCCGCTGGCCGAGATCATGGGCCGCAGCCCCCACATCGCGCCCGCCGCCACCAACTGCGCCGCCCCGGACACCGGCAACATGGAAGTGCTCGCGATGTTCGGCAGCGAGTGGCAGCGCAAGACGTGGCTGGAGCCGCTGCTGAACGGCGAGATCCGCTCGGCGTTCGCGATGACCGAGCCGGACGTCGCGTCCTCCGACGCCACGAACATCTCCACGTCGATCGTGCGCGACGGCGGCGAGTACGTGATCAACGGCCGCAAGTGGTTCGCCTCCGGGGCGATGAACCCGCGCTGCGCCGTCTTCATCGTTATGGGCAAGACCTCCCAGGAGGGCGCGACCCACCGGCAGCAGAGCATGGTGCTGGTGCCGCGCGACACGCCCGGGCTCACCGTGAAGCGGGGCATGACCGTCTTCGGGTACACCGACGCCGACCACGGCGGGCACGCCGAGCTGCTGTTCGAGGACGTCCGCGTCCCGGTGGACAACCTCATCGGCGAGGAGGGCGGCGGGTTCGGCATCGCGCAGGCGCGGCTCGGGCCGGGGCGCATCCACCACTGCATGCGGCTGATCGGCATGGCCGAGCGGGCGATCGAGCTGATGTGCGCGCGTGCCCTGTCGCGCACGACGTTCGGGACGCCGGTGGCCCGCCAGGGCGTCGTCCAGGACTGGATCGCCGAGTCGCGGGTCAAGGTGGAGCAGCTGCGCCTGCTGGTGCTGAAGACCGCCTGGCTGATGGACACGGTGGGCAACCGGGGCGCGCACACCGAGATCCAGGCCATCAAGATCGCCACCCCGCGCGAGGTCGAGTGGATCCTCGACAAGGCCATTCAGGTGCACGGCGCCGGGGGCGTGAGCCAGGACTTCCCGCTGGCGGGCCTGTGGGCGGCCGCCCGGTCGCTGCGGCTGGCGGACGGGCCGGACGAGGTGCACAAGCGGTCCCTGGCGTACCGCGAGCTCAAGAAGCACATGCCCGCCGAGTGAGGCGGGCCGGGGCGCGCTGCCTGTCGCGGGGGCCGTACGGGAAGCCGCGGGGCCGCGAAGGTCGTTGTCGAGCGATTTGGAGGCATATTTCGTGACAGTGGATGAGGCGGGCCTCGCCGAGCGCGCCCGCGCGTTCCTCGCCGGCCATGCCCCGGAGGTCCTGTCCCCGGCGGAGTTCCTCGGGGCGCGCTTCGACGCGGGCCTGTCCTGGGTGCACTTCCCCGAAGGGCTGGGCGGCCTCGGCCTGCCCCGCGAGTGGCAGTCCGTCGTCGATCGGGAGTTCACCGGCACGCCGCAGCAGGACTATGGCAAGCTCGCCATCGGCCTCGGCATGGCCGCGCCGACGATCCTCGCCTTCGGCACGGACGAACAGAAGAAACGCTTCCTGCGCCCGCTGTGGACCGGCGAGGAGATCTGGTGCCAGCTCTTCAGTGAGCCCGGCGCCGGATCCGACCTCGCCACCCTGGCCACCCGCGCGGTACGCGACGGGGACGAATGGGTGGTGGACGGGCAGAAGGTGTGGACATCGGGCGCCCACCACGCCCGCTGGGCCATCCTGGTGGCCCGCACCGACCCGGACGTGCCCAAACACCAGGGCCTCACGTACTTCGTCTGCGACATGCGCGCGCCCGGCGTCGACGTACGGCCGCTGCGCCAGATCACGGGCGAGGCCGAGTTCAACGAGGTCTTCCTCACCGGCGTGCGGCTCCCCGACACGCTCAGGCTGGGGGCCGTCGGCGAGGGCTGGCGCGTCGCGCAGACCACGCTGATGAACGAGCGCGTCGCGATCGGCGGCTCGCCCGTGCGGCGCGGCGGGGGCATGATGGGCGCGGTGCTGGAGACCTGGCGCGCGCGGCCCGAGGTCCGCACGCACGCGCTGCACCAGCGCCTGCTCGGCCTGTGGGTCGAGGCCGAGGTCACCCGCCTGGCCGGGGCGCGGCTGCGCGAGCAACTCGCCGCCGGAGCCCCCGGACCCGAGGGCTCGGGCATGAAGCTCGCCTTCGCCCGGCTCAACCAGGAGCTCTCCGGCCTCGACGTCGAGATGCGCCGCGAGGAGGGGCTGGCGTACGACGACTGGACGTTCCGGCGCTCGGAGTCCGTCGACTTCTTCGGCCGTGGCCCCGGCTACCGCTACCTGCGCGCCAAGGGCAACTCGATCGAGGGCGGCACGTCCGAGATCCTGCGCACCATCATCGCCGAGCGCGTGCTCGGCCTGCCCGCCGAACCCCGCGCCGACAAGAACGTCCCCTGGAAGGACCTGCCGCGATGACCTTGCTGTACTCCGAGGTCGAGGAGGAGCTGCGGGCCGCCGTCCGCGACCTGCTGGCCGACAGGTACCCGCCCGCGACGGTGCTCGCCCGGGCTGAGAGCGGTTCGCCGTACGACGCCGCGCTGTGGAAGTCGCTGGCCCGGGACATCGGCGCGGCCGGGCTGTTGATCCCCGAGCGGTACGGCGGCGCGGGCGCGTCCGCGCGGGAGGCCGCGGTCGTGCTGGAGGAGCTCGGCCGCGCGGTCACGCCCGTGCCGTTCCTGACCAGCTCGGTCATGGCGACGCGCGCCCTGCTCGCCGCCCGGTCCGACGCCGCCGAGGAGCTTCTCACCTCGCTCGCCTCCGGTGACGCCACCGCCGCGCTCGCGGTGTCCTTCGCCACGTCCCCGTACCGGGTGCCTGCCGGGCCGGTGCAGGCCGGGCCGGGCGGGCTGAGCGGACGTGTCACGGCCGTGGTGGGCGCCGAGACCGCCGACGTGCTGCTCGTCCCCGCGGGACGGGAGCTGTACGCCGTCGCCGCCGCCGATGTCCTGGTCGAGCCGGTCGTGTCCTTGGACCTGACCCGGCCGATCGCCACCGTGACTCTGGACGGCGTCCCCGCCACGCCGCTCTCCGCCGACCTCACCGCCCTGCGCGCCGCGCTGGAGCTGGGCGCGGGGCTGCTGGCGTCCGAGCAGCTCGGGGTGGCCGAGTGGTGCCTGTCGACGACGGTCGCCTACGTCAAGGAGCGGCACCAGTTCGCCCGGCCCATCGGCTCGTTCCAGGCGCTGAAGCACCGGCTCGCCGACCTGTGGACGCAGATCGTGCAGGCGCGCGCCGCCGCCCGTAACGCCGCCGACGCGCTGGCCGCCGCCATGCGGCGCGAGGCCGGTGCCGACGGGACCGGTACGGATGGGGCCGGTACGGATGGGGCCGGTACGGATGGGGCCGGTACCGATGGGGCCGGTACGGACGGGCGCGGTGCGGACGACGCGGCGACGGCGGTCGCGGTCGCGCAGGCGTGGTGCGGGACTGTCGCGGTGCGCGCGGCCGAGGAGTGCGTGCAGATGCACGGCGGCCTCGGCATGACCTGGGAGCATCCCGTGCACCTCTACCTCAAGCGCGCGAAGGCGGACGAGATCGCGCTCGGCACGCCGGGCGACCACCGCGACGCCCTGGCCGTCCTGGCCGACGTCCCGGCGCCGTCCGGCCCCTGAGCCCATGACGGCTCCCGAGGCGAGGTCCATGACGTGGTGCGCGGATCCCGGGTCAGCCCGACGCCGGCCCGGGGCCGTCGCCGGGGCGCAGCGAGGTGAGCAGCAGCCCGGCGAAGTGGCGCCCGATCTCCACCCCCGACAGCGGCCCCTCGGTGTGGTACCACAGCCCGAGGTGGTGGACGGAGCCGAAGAAGAAGTCGGCCACCAGGTCGGCGGGCACGTCGTCGCGGAAGACCTTCGTGCGCTGCCCCTCGGCCACGAGGTCGCGGAACCGCTCGTGGTAGCGGCGGCGCTCGGCTCGTACGGCCTGCTGGGTCTCGGGCGTGAGCTGGTGCATCGACCTGAAGAAGATCTTGGAGTCGTCGAGGTTCTCGATGGTGGTCGCGATGACGTCCACGGCGGCATCGTACACGCGCGTGGCGACCGGCCCGGGCGCGTCCGCGAACCGGTCGAGGCGTTCGGTCTGCATGCGCAGCACGCGGGCGTAGATCTCGCGCAGCAGGTCATCCTTGGAACCGAAATAGTGGTACATCGCACCCTTGGTGACCCCGGCGGCCGTCACGATCTCCTGCACCGACGTGCCCTCGAACCCCTTGTCGGCGAACAGCCGCGTCGCCGCCCCGAGCAGCCGCCGGCGCACGGGCTCGTCCTTCTCCCGGGGCGCTCCCGCCGCCGAGCCGTTCATCTCGCAGTCCTCCCTGAATGTCGATCCCCCTCAGCGTACCGACTGGTCGGTCGGTTGGCTGTGATGTTGGTCTCCCCGAGTGCCCGGTAATGCCTCCTGGCGGACATTCGGTACGTCCCCGCTGTGTCGCCGGTGGCGTACTTACATAACCTTTTGACAGGTTGGAGCCCCGGGTTGGGTATCCACCAAACGTAATCCGACTGAGCCCGAAATCGTGGGGGTTTCAGGTGCCTAATGGGTCCATCTACGTGCCGCCGGACGACAAGTTCAAGTGGGGCTCGCCATCGGTGATGTACGAGCTCCGCTGGCGCGAGACCAGGTCAGAACGCCGCCGCAGGCGTAACATCATGGCCGGAGCCGGTTTCGTCCTCATCACCGCGCTCGCGTTCTACCGGTCCTTCCCGGTCCCCTTCCTCATCGGCATCCTCGGCGGCGCGGGAGTGTGGGGCGTCGACGCCTTCATCTCCTGGCGCATGTTCGAGGCCACCGCCGTCTGGCGCGGCAAACGCAGCGGCGCCGTCCGCACCGGCAAGCTCCTGCGCCGCGGGCTGACCAAGCACGGATACCGCGTGCTCGACGGGCGCGCCGTGCCGGGCAAGGCGTCCATCGACCACCTCGTCATCGGTCCGGGCGGCGTCTGGATCCTGGACAACGAGGCATGGCCCCCCGACACCCACATCGCTGCGTACGGCGGCAAGCTGTTCTTCGGCGAACGGTCCGGGGTCACGGTGTCCAAGCCGCTCGTCGAGGCCGCCGCCTCCATGGCCGACCTGTTGTCGAAGGAGACGGGCATCCCCATCGAGATCTCGCCGCTGCTCGTCGTCCACGGAGGCCGCGTGACCGGCCCCGCGGTCAGCGCCGAGGGACTCACGTTGTTCCTGCCGCGCAGGGCGTCCAAGTGGATCCTCGGGGACGCGCACGCCGAGCTGACCGACGAGCAGGTCGAGGTCCTGGCCCGTACCGCCGCGCGCATCCTGCGCCGCATGCTCTGACCCGCGTGTGACCCTCGCCGCGCCGCCCGCGCGGCGAGGGGTGTCTCCAGCGCGCCCTCACCGAGGCTGGCTATATTTGTGCTCCGGCGACCTGATCGCCGTTCTTCTATCCGCGCCGTGCCTCGCTCGGTCCCGTTCCGCGGCGCAACACGCCGGGGATCGGATGACTGAAAGGCAGGCACACGCACATGGAGCCGACGAGGCCGGGCACCCAGGCCGATTCCGAGTACGTCCAGCTGCTGGCCCCGGACGGGACGTTGCGCGACCACCCGGACTACGAGCTGACCCTCACCCCGGCGGAGGTCACGTCCCTCTACCGCGACCTCGCGCTCGTCCGCCGCTTCGACCAGGAGGCGGTCGCCCTGCAACGCCAGGGGCAGCTCGGCCTCTGGGCCTCCTGCCTTGGCCAGGAGGCCGCCCAGATCGGTTCGGGACGGGCCCTCACCGATGCCGACATGGCCTTCCCCACCTACCGCGAGCACGGCGTGGCGTGGTGCCGCGGCGTCGACCCGGTGGACCTGCTCGGCATGTTCCGCGGCGTCAACCACGGAGGCTGGGACCCCGCCGAGCACAACTTCCACCTGTACACGATCGTCATCGGCAGCCAGACCCTGCACGGCGTGGGGTACGCGATGGGCATCCAGCGCGACGGCGACCAGGCGGCCGTCCTCGCCTACCTCGGGGACGGCGCCACCTCGCAGGGCGACGTGAACGAGGCCTTCGTATGGGCCGGGGCGTTCAACGCGCCGGTGGTGTTCTTCTGCCAGAACAACCAGTGGGCGATCTCCGCGCCGATGGAGCGGCAGTCGCGCATCCCGCTGCACCGCCGCGCGGACGGTTTCGGCTTCCCCGGCGTCCGGGTGGACGGCAACGACGTGTTCGCCTGCCTCGCCGTGACGCGCAAGGCCCTCGCCGCCGCGCGCTCCGGCGCCGGCCCCATGCTGATCGAGGCGTACACCTACCGCATGGGCGCCCACACCACCTCCGACGACCCCACGCGCTACCGCCTGCGCGAGGAGCTGGAGACCTGGAAGTCGCGCGACCCCGTCGCCCGGGTCAGGGCGTACATCATCGCCAACGACCTCGCCGACGAGCAGTTCTTCCACGAGGTCGACGCCGAGGCCGACGACCTCGGCAGGGACGTCCGCAAGCGCTGCCTGGAAATGCCCGACCCTGACCCGATGGCGATGTTCGACCACGTCTACGTCGACCACCACCGCCTCGTCGAGGAGGAACGCCTCCAGTACGCCGCCTATCTGGACGGCTTCGGCGACTCTTCGGGGTGAATCCGGTCATGGCCGGTGACGTTCGCCGGGCGGTCCGTCACAAATCATCCCGGCCGCGCGCAACGCCTGGACGAACGCGGTGTGCCGCTCCAGCAGCCCCACCCCGGCCACATCCTCTGGGAACGCCCGAACCCGGTCATCGGCGAACGCGGGGACCATCGAACTCACGGACGGTCGAGGCCGCGTCAGCCGACGGCCGGCCCGAGTTCCTTCACCCCGCGGGCCTGGGGTCGGACGCGTGCTTGAGCACCACCCCGAGCGTGCCCGCTGTCGTCTGCTCGTCCAGGTCGGCGCTGCCGTGCGCGCGCAGCGTGCGCGCGCATTCCCCGGCCGGCGAGGTAGCCCACTCCGGCGAGCCGCTCCCTGGCCTCGGCGGGCGAGCCGAATCACGACGCCATCGGCACTCCCGTCATCGACCCGAACGATGTTCCAGCCTAGCCCGCCCGATGCGTACGATGACGCCCACAGGGTGCGCTAATCTTGTCCTGCTTCCAGCGCCGCTAGCTCAGTTGGTTAGAGCAGCTGACTCTTAATCAGCGGGTCCGGGGTTCGAGTCCCTGGCGGCGCACCTTACTGGGCACCGTCCACCTCGTGGGCGGTGCCCAGAGGTGTTTCCGGGCGTGTCCCGGGTCTCGCGTTCGCCGCTGGGGCGGGCATCCGGGCCCGGTTTTCGGGATCAGTGTTAGCCCTTGTCAGAGGGGTACGGCTTGTTAGTACGAGGGTTCGCCGTGGGCCGGGCCTGACGGGCGCCCTGGCGGGCGTGTTCCGGGGTGAGCCGGCGGTGGGCCGGATCCGAGGTAATCAGCCATGTGAGGTTCACATGAGCGAAAAGAATCACCGCATGCCCGGGCGCCTGGCCACAACGCTGGGGTGGGCGAGCCTCGGCATGGGCGTGGTCCAACTCGCCGCGCCGGGCGCGATCAGCCGTCTCAGCGGCATCGACGACTCGCCGTGGGCGGACAAGGCCATACGGTTCGTCGGAGTACGGGAGCTGCTCCACGCGGCCGCCCTGCTGGGCACCCGCAGGCCGGCTCCCATGACATGGACCCGCGTCGCGGGCGACGCCATGGACCTGACGATGCTGGGCCGTGCCGTGGCCAACAGGGACGGGGACAGGCGCCGCCGGGCCGCGGCGGCCACGGTGGCGGTGGCGGGTATCGCGCTGGCAGACTTCTACACCGCGATGCGTGCGAACCGGTCGAAGCCGGGCGCGGGCCCCGAAGCCACCACGAACCTGCGCGCGGCCGTCACGGTCAACCGCCCGCGCCGGGAGGCCTACGAGTTCTGGCGCACGCTGGAGAACCTGCCCCGGTTCATGATCCACCTGGAGTCGGTGGAGTCCATCGGCGGCGGGTACTCGCACTGGCAGGTCCGCGGCCCGGCGCACAAGGTCATCGAATGGGACGCGGAGATCATCGAGGACCGCGAGGACCAGCTCATCGCCTGGAGGTCGATCGAGGGCGCGACCGTGCGCAACAGCGGCTGGGTGCGCTTCACCGACGCCCCCGGCGGGCGCGGCACGGAGGTCCGCGTGCGGATCGACTACGAGGCGCGGGCGGGCAGGCTCGGCCTCGCGTTCGCGCGGCTGCTGGGGGAGCACCCCGAGCAGCAGGTGCGCGACGACCTGCGCCGGTTCAAGCAGGTCATCGAGACCGGCGAGGTCACCCGATCCGAGGGCAGCCCGGAGGGCACCCGCGCGCAGCGGCAGCTCTTCCAGCGCCTGGCCCAGCCGGTGAGATGAGGAGGATCCCATGAAGGCGAACTGCTGGATGGGCCGTAACACCGTCGAGGTCCGGGAGGTGCCGGATCCCCGGATCCTCAACCCCAGGGACGCCATCGTCCGCATCACCTCCAGCGCGATCTGCGGCTCGGACCTGCACTTGTACGACGGGTACATCCCGACCATGAAGAAGGGCGACATCCTCGGCCACGAGTTCATGGGCGAGGTCGTCGAGGTCGGCCCGCGGGTGACGACGCTGCGCGTGGGCGACCGCGTCGTCGTCCCGTTCCCGATCGCGTGCGGTGACTGCCTGGCCTGCGCGGACGGCATGTACTCGGTGTGCGAGAACTCCAACCCGAACGCCGGCATGGCCGAGAAGCTCATGGGACACGCTCCCGCGGGCATCTTCGGCTACTCCCACATGTTGGGCGGCTACCCGGGCGGCCAGGCGCAGTACGCGCGCGTGCCGTTCGCCGACTTCGGGCCGATCAAGGTCGAGGACGACCTTCCGGACGAGCAGGTGCTGTTCCTGTCCGACATCTTCCCCACCGGCTGGATGGGCGCGGAGATGTGCGACATCAAGCAGGGCGACGTCATCGCCGTGTGGGGCGCGGGCCCGGTGGGCCAGTTCACGGTCGCGAGCGCGTACCTGTTGGGGGCCGAGCGGGTCATCTGCATCGACCGCTTCCCGTACCGGCTGGAGATCGCCGCGCGGGCGGGCGCCGAGACGCTCAACTACGAGGAGGTCGACGTCCTGGACGCGCTCCGCGACATGACGGCCGGGCGTGGCCCCGACGCGTGCATCGACGCCGTGGGCATGGAGGCCCACTATCCCGTTCGGGCCGTCCAGGCCTACGACCGCGCCAAGCAGGCGACCCGCATGGAGACCGGTCGGCCGTACGCGCTGCGCGAGGCCATCCTCGCCTGCCGCAACGGCGGGATCGTCTCGGTCAGCGGCGTCTACGGCGGCCTGGTGGACAAGTTCCCGATGGGCTCCTTCATGAACCGGTCGCTCACGATGAAGACGGGCCAGTGCCACGTCCAGCGCTACCTGGATCCTCTGCTCAACAGGATCCGTGAGGGCGCCATCGACCCCAGCTTCGTCATCAGCCATCACCTGCCTCTGGATGAGGCTCCGCGTGGGTACGAGATGTTCAAGAACAAGGAGAACCACTGCAACAAGGTCCTCCTGCGCCCCTGGGCGTAGGCGCCGCACGAGGCCGCGCAGTTCATCGGCCGCTGTCCATGACCTCGCTCACGGCGTCGCGTTCCCGGAGGTCTCCTCGTCGTAGCGCCGCCCGGCGCGGAGGAACGCGCTCCTCCGCGCCGGGCGGCGCGCTTACTCGGTTCGCGAGGCTCCGCGGCGACTCTAGTCTTAGGAGCGGGGCCGGATCTTCCGCCCCTTTTCTGAGAGCCCCGCCCGTCCGGCGGGGAGCGTGTCGCGCTGGGGAGGGACCCCTGATGGAGTCGGTCGAGATTCGGCGGCGTTGGCTGCGATTCTTCGAGGAGCGCGGGCACGCCGTGGTGCCGTCGGCATCACTGATCGCCGACGACCCCACGCTGCTGCTGGTGCCCGCGGGCATGGTCCCGTTCAAGCCGTACTTCCTCGGCGAGGTCAAGGCGCCGCATCCCCGGCTCGTCAGCGTGCAGAAGTGCGTGCGTACGCCGGACATCGAAGAGGTCGGCAAGACCACCCGGCACGGCACCTTCTTCCAGATGTGCGGAAACTTCTCCTTCGGCGACTACTTCAAGGAAGGCGCCATCCAGTACGCCTGGGAGCTGCTCACGAACTCCGTGGCGGACGGCGGCTACGGCCTGGACCCGGACCGCATCTGGATCACCGTCTACCTCGACGACGACGAGGCCGAGCGCATCTGGCGCGAGAAGATCGGCATCCCGGCCGAGCGTATCCAGCGTCTGGGCATGGGCCCCAACTTCTGGTCCATGGGCGTCCCCGGCCCCTGCGGGCCCTGCTCGGAGATCAACTACGACCGCGGCCCCGAGTTCGGCCCCGAGGGCGGCCCGGCCGTCAACGACGAGCGGTACGTCGAGATCTGGAACCTCGTCTTCATGCAGTACGAGCGCGGGCCGGGCGAGGGCAAGGAGGACTACCCGATCCTCGGCGAGCTGCCGTCCAAGAACATCGACACCGGGCTCGGCCTCGAACGCCTCGCGATGATCCTGCAGGGCGTGCACAACATGTACGAGATCGACACCTCCCGGGTCGTCATCGACCGCGCCACCGAGCTCACCGGCGTCCGCTACGGCGCCGCGCAGGCCTCCGACGTCTCGCTGCGCGTCGTCAGCGACCACATGCGCACGTCCGTCATGCTCGTCGGCGACGGCGTCGTCCCCGGTAACGAGGGCCGCGGGTACGTGCTGCGCCGCATCATGCGCCGCGCGATCCGCAACATGCGGCTGCTCGGCGCCACGGGACCGGTCGTCCTGGACCTGGTGGACACGGTCATCAGGTCGATGGGCGAGCAGTACCCCGAGCTCGTGGCCGACCGCAAGCGCATCGAGGCGGTCGCGCTCGCCGAGGAGGCCGCCTTCCTCAAGACGCTCAAGTCCGGCACCGCGATCCTCGACACCGCCGTCACCGAGACCAAGGCGTCCGGTGGCGGCGTGCTCGCCGGCGACAAGGCGTTCCAGCTCCACGACACCTGGGGCTTCCCGATCGACCTCACCCTGGAGATGGCCGCCGAGCAGGGCCTGTCCGTGGACGAGGACGGCTTCCGCCGCCTGATGAAGGAGCAGCGCGAGCGCGCGAAGGCCGACGCGCGGGCGAAGAAGACCGGTCACGCCGACCTGTCCGCCTACCGCGAGGTGGCCGACGCCTCCGGCTTCACCGAGTTCACCGGGTACATCGCGACCGAGGGCGAGTCGACCATCGTCGGCCTGCTCGTGGACGGCGTGCCGTCGCCCGCCGCGGTCGAGGGGGACACAGTCGAGGTCGTCCTCGACCGCACCCCGTTCTACGCCGAGGGCGGCGGCCAGCTCGCCGACCAGGGGCGCATCAAGCTGGACTCCGGCGCCGTCATCGAGGTCCGCGACGTCCAGCAGCCGGTTCCGGGCGTCAGCGTGCACAAGGGGGTCGTGCAGGTCGGCGAGGTGACGCTCGGCGCGTCCGCCTTCGCGGCCATCGACGTCGGCCGCCGCCGCGCGATCGCCCGCGCCCACAGCGCGACCCACCTCACGCACCAGGCCCTGCGCGACGCGCTCGGGCCGACGGCGTCGCAGGCGGGGTCGGAGAACTCGCCGGGCCGCTTCCGCTTCGACTTCGGTTCCCCGTCCGCCGTGCCCGGCACGGTGCTCGCCGACGTCGAGCAGAAGATCAACGAGGTTCTCGCCCGCGAGCTCGACGTCGAGGCCGAGGTCATGAGCATCGACGAGGCCAAGCGGCAGGGCGCCATCGCGGAGTTCGGCGAGAAATACGGCGAGCGCGTGCGCGTCGTGACCATCGGCGACTTCTCCAAGGAGCTGTGCGGCGGCACGCACGTCCGCAACACGGCCCAGCTCGGCCTGGTGAAGCTGCTCGGCGAGTCCTCGATCGGCTCCGGCGTGCGGCGCGTCGAGGCGCTGGTCGGCCTGGACGCCTACAACTTCCTGGCCCGCGAACACACCGTGGTCGCCCAGCTCCAGGAGCTGGTCAAGGGCCGCTCGGAGGAGCTCCCCGAGCGCGTCTCCACCATGCTCGGCAGGCTCAGGGACGCCGAGAAGGAGATCGAGAAGTACCGCGCCGAGAAGGTCCTGCAGGCGGCCGCAGGGCTGGCCGCGGGCGCCGCGGACGTCAAGGGCGTCGCGGTCGTCGTCGGCCGCGCGCCGGACGGCACGGACGCCGACGACCTGCGCAGGCTCGTCCTGGACGTGCGCGACCGCATCCTCGGGGGCCGACCGGCCGTCGTGGCGCTGTTCTCCACGGCGAACGGCCGTCCGCTGACGGTGGTCGCCACCAACGAGGCCGCCCGCGAGCGCGGTCTCAAGGCGGGCGACCTGGTCCGGACGGCGGCGAAGACGCTCGGCGGCGGCGGTGGCGGTAAGCCGGACATCGCCCAGGGCGGCGGCCAGAACCCCGAGGCGGTCGGCGAGGCCATGGCCGCCGTCGAACGCCTGATCGCCGAGACCGCCTGACGGCCTCATCGGGCGAACGAGTCCCACCGGCGAGCTGGTCTGGCCGAGGGATGGCCTGACCGGTGGGACGGCGTCACCGCGGCGGGGCCTGACACGGCACGCGTCCCGGCCATATGCTGTGGATTCACAGACGATCCGTCGATGGCCGGGGCGCGCCGCTGAAAGCGCCTTTCGTGATGTGTCTTCGTGTCCTCGCCGCGGGAGGCGTCCGCGCGGCGCGATGAACGGGCCCGCCGTGCGGGTCCGCTCTCCCAAAGATCTGCGTGCCGAGCGGCGGCGGCGTCCGCCCCGCTGTCTGGGCCATCTGCTCGCCGCTCCGCTGTGGCCTGCCGTACACCGTCGAGGTGCAGACCGGTGCGCCGCTGGCCTGGAAGGACCTGCTGCAGGTCCAGGAGTCCATGTACATGGCCGTGGTCGCCGCCGACGGGGTCGGCAACGCGATCTCGGAGGTCGACCCCGCGACCGATGAGATCCGGTTCACCTACAGCGTCGCGCCGGACAAGGAAGTCGACCCGGCCTCCCTCCTCGGAACCGCCCTGAAGGCAGCCGCCTCGACCGGCAGGACCGTCGCCTCGGTGCCCGTGCGCTTCACCGAGGTCCCCGAGATCCGATCCCAGGACCAGGCAACGATCAAGGGCGGCCACTGGCTGACCGACAGCAGCGCGAACGCCTGCACCTCCGGGTTCACCATCACGGTGGGCGGCCTCAACGGTGTCGCGACCGCGATGCACTGCCCGAATTACATGGGCTACGAGGGCGCCAGCGGCGTGATCGCCTACCGCAACGCCGCCAGCACCACCTCTTCCGGCGCCAACATCGACCTGCAGTGGCACAGCACCATCGCCGGGAACACCACGAGCACGAAGTTCCAGGCGGACTTCAGCGAGGAGAGAAACGTCGACTCGGCGTCCAACGCCATGAACGACGACCCCATCTGCAACTTCGGCAAGGGCAAGAACTACCAGCTCTGCGGCACCATCTACCGTCTCGCGGTCTGCCGCCAGGGCAGCCTGTACTGGTGCGGACAGGCCGTCACGGAGGAGAACATCACCGTCAGCGGCGACAGCGGCGGGCCGTGGTACCTGGGGAACGTCGCCAAGGGCATCCACAGCGGCCTGGTGGAGCTCGACAACGACGGAATCACCAGGAGCGCCTACACGCCGCAGACCCGCGTCGGCGAGAACCTCGGAGGCAACGTCAAGACCAGCTGAACCGTCATAGAGAGAGGGGCGGTCGTCGCCACGGCCGCCCCCCCCCCACACGGACGCTCGTCGACGTTCACGGGAATCGAGGTAGTGATGGCACGTTTCACCGCGCTCGTTCTGCTCGTTGTCGGTCTTCTCGCCGCGTGCAGCGGGACCGGGCCGGATCCGGAGCCCCAGCGCACGAGCGGCCCGCCACGGGCCGGCTCCCCGACGGGACCAGCCCAGGCAGGAGCGGGCGAGCCCTGCGTTCCGGAGCCCTCCGCCCGAAGCCGCTCCCGAGACGACCTCGTCGGACGGTCCGAGGACGCCGTCGCCAAGGCCGAGAAGGCCGCCGGCCACGAAGTCCGCGTCCTCGGTGTGGACGGAAAGTGCAACGACCGCGACGACGACCTCCGGCCCAAGCGCGTCAACCTCGTCATCAGGGATGGAAAGGTCGTCTGGGCCAGCATGTTCTGAGAGCACGGCTTCTGGAACGGCAGCCGCAGCCGGACCAATTGCCCGATGGCTGACCGCGCATGCCAAGGTCGTCACCCGGGCAGACGTGCTGGCCGCCGTAATGGAGGCCTGCCCCGACGGCGTTGAGGACCTGGCCGACGCCGACATCCAGGCCAGTTCGGCCAGCCACCAGGCGTACGCCGCAGACCCGCATCGGAACGGCCTGTGGCGATAACCCGAGCCCCGACGGTTCGCTAACGCCACTGGCCGTTCGGTTGCTGCTCAAGGCCCTCCACCTAGCCGCCCGCGCGGGTGGCCGCACGGGGTTGCGGTACGGACGCGTCAACGAGCGGCGGCACGGGCCTTTCAGCGGAGCCGTCCAGGGGGCCGGAGCCGGAGAAGGGGTTCGGGGTACGGTCGGTTCCTCGTGCATGGTGGTGTCTCACGTCACCTGATGTACTTCGCTCGGAGGGTGCGCCGCCGGGTCGCCGGGAAGAGATCGGGATGGGTCTCAACGAATTCCCGCAGGTCGGACGGCGGTCTGCCGGTGAGGAGCTCGACGTCGCCGGTGACGCGGTCGTAGCGGTTCGCGGCGTGCAGGCGCGCCATCGTGGCGAGATGGTCGAACAGGTGCGGGGGCGGGCCGAGGCCGCGCAGTTCGTGTTCGATCCACGGCTCGAGCGGCACATCGACGTAGGACACCGGACGGCCGAGCGCGCGTGCGTACTCCCCGGCCAGCTCGTGCAGGTCGCGCGAGCGCGGGCCGGTCAGCTCGTACACCTTGCCGACGTGCGGGGCGGGGTCGCGCAGGATCGCGGCGACGGCCTCGGCGACGTCCCCGGCCGCGACGGGGGAGGTGCGGCCCGTGCCGAACGGCAGCCGGATCGTCCCGTCCCGCGCGATCGAGGCGTCGGCGAAGGACGTGAACAGAGGGTTCTCCATGAACACGGTGGGCCTGACGTGCACGACCGGCAGGCCCGACCAGTCGAGCGCCTGCTCGGCGAGCCAGTGGTGCCGCTGCTGCGCCGATTCCTGGACGCTGGTCAGGTCCATCTGCGAGACGGTCATCTGGGACATGTTCACGAACGCGTCCAGCTCACCGTACCGGCGTGCCACCACCGCGGTCGTGAGCGCCGCCTCCAGGTAACGCGCGGAGACGCTCATGCCGAAGTACATGCGGCGGCAGCCGTCCACCGCCCGGGCGACGTCGGGCGCGCGGGCGAGGTCGCCCACCACGACCTGCGCGCCCGTGGCCCTCAGCGCCTCCGCCCGTTCGTCCTCCCGGTGGACGAGGGCCCGCACGGGCAGGGAGTCCCGCCGGAGCGCCTCGACCACCGTACGGCCCACCGCGCCGACCCCGCCCGCGGCGCCGGTCACCAGGATCGGCCGGTCGTCGGCCATGGCGTTACTTCTGCGGTGGTTTGACGAGGGTGTTGTGGAAGGAGCGGACCAGCCACTGGCCGCCGGTCTTGACCACGAGGCTGGTGTTCCACGAGGTCGTGTTCGGGTGGCAGCTCGTCTCCTTGCGGAAGAACACGCACCCCTTGCGGATGATGTAGGCCAGCGTGGGGGACAGCATCTGGACCTTCTCTTCCAGCGTGATGATGCGGCTGTCCTTGAGCTGCGCGCCGAGATACCGCTGGAACCGCACGCCGATCTCGCGGCCCGTGTGGATGTGCTCGCCGGTGACGTTGACGAAGTCGGCATCCGGCGTGTACGTCGCGCCGTACGCGTGCCCGTCCCCCCGCGCCCAGGCCTCCGCCTGGCGATGCCAGAGCTGCGCGAGGGCGGTGAGGTCGGGATCGGTCGTGCCCGGCATCATGGGGGAGAGGGCCGGCGCCGCCCGGCCGTCGCCGGTCGCGGCCTGCGCCGGCGTGACCGCGCCGGTCAGCGCCAGCCCGAGCCCGCCCATGAGAACCAGGCGGATCGGTCCCCTCGCGTACGTATGGATGCCCATCTGTGCCCCCGTCCGAGATCGATGCGGTGATGATGCGGTGATGTGGTGTGTCATGGGGTGGACCCGCTCGCGGCCTCGCCGGAAAGCGTCGGCGGCTGTTCCCAGGTGGCCGGGACGATGCCGCGGAACGGCCGGTGCGCCTGGTCGAGTGCCTGGACGAGGGTGTTGTGGAAGGACGTGATGAGCCACTGGCCGGCGTCCTTGACGGCGACGCTGGTGTTGATCGAGAGGTTGTCGGGCCGGCAGGCCTTCTCGGCGCCGTACAGGACGCAGTCCTTGCGCACGATGATCGCCATGGTGGGCGAGATGAGCCGGACCCGCTCGTCGATCCGCAAGATGTGCGTGTTCTTCAGGTCGCCGTTGAAGTAGTGCTGGATTCGGGCGGCGATGACATGGCGGTTGTGCAGATGCTCGCCTTTGATGTTCACGAGATCGGCGTCCGGGGTGTAGATGCTGGAGTACGCGAGCGCGTCTCCCCGGGCCCAGGCCTCCGCCTGACGCTCCCAGATGTGTCTCAGGGCGGCGAGGTCCGAATCGGCGGCGGTGGCCGGTGTTCGCGCGGCGGCGGTCGTGGTGTGCGATGGCGTCGAGGCGCCGACCGGCCGCGGGCCCGTCATGAGCGTGGCGCCGAGCCCGCCGACGACGGCCAGGCGGATCGTTCTCCTGGTGTATCGACGAATGTCCATGCATGCCCCCGTTCGATGTGCACCTGGAGCGAACGTATAGGCGATTCCCCTTATCGATCGTTGAAACGATCACGCGCCCGGTTATGACTCGGCAACCTATGCGTACAGGCGGGGTTCGTGGCGGGCGCGTGGGCGATTTCTTCTGATTCTCCTGCGGCTTCCCTGTAGGTATGCCCAGGAATGCCGGTTTTGGCACTTCGCTTGTGATTCTCCCCTGATTGCTCCCCGGGGGGCGCGGGAAGGATGCCGGGCGAGGGGGAGTGACATATGCACATAGCCGTACTTGGAATGGGGAACATGGGGCGAGCCGTGGCACTGCGGCTGCTCGACCACGAACTCAACGTAACCATATGGAACCGGACGCAGGGCAAGGCCGCTCAGGTGGTCGAGGCCGGCGCGTCCGAGGCCTCCACGCCGGAGGACGCCGCCAAGGGCGCCGACGCGGTGCTCATGTCCCTCGCAGACGACGCGGCCGTCATGGAGGTGACCGCACGGCTCAGCGAGATGGGATCCGGCGAGGACGCCCCCATCCTGGCCGACATGAGCACCGTCTCCCCGCGCACCTCCCGCGCGGTCAGGGACATGGTCCCCGGCGGCCGGTTCCTGGCCGCCCCCATCATCGGAGCCCCGCAGACCATCGGCCACGGCAAGGCCACATGCCTGGTCGCGGGCGACCGGCGCCTGGCCGACCGGCTGGAGCCCGTCTGGTCCGGCCTGTTCTGCGGTACGCAGTACTGCGGCGAGGACCCAGGCGCCGCCACCACCTTCAAGCTCCTCAACAACTACCTCCTGATCTCCGCCATGGCCGTGATGGCCGAGGTCGTGGCCACGGCCGAGGCCGCCGGCCTCGACACCGGCCTGCTGCGCGAGGCCCTCCACAAGTGGCCCACCGTCCCGCCCAGCCTGTTCAACCGGATCGACGACACCATCGGCGGCGACCACCACGGCTGGTTCAGCACCCGTCTCGGCGCCAAGGACGTACGGCTCGTCGCCGAGGTCGCGGAGGCGAACGGCCTGCCGCTGCCCATCGCGCGGCTCGTCGAGCGGCGCTACGAGGAGGCGGCGCGGCACACGTCCGCCGAGGCCGACATCGCGGCCATCGTCGAGCTGGTCCGCGCCGGCCGCGGCCCCCGCCCGGGACTCGCCGTCCATGCCTGAGCGCCGCCGTCCGGCGGCCCGTCCGGTGACGGCGCTGGTCACCGGGGCGAACCAGGGAATCGGACGCGAGATCGTGGCCGGGCTCGCGGCACGCGGCATGACCGTGCTGCTCGGCGCGCGCGACCCGCGCCGGGGCGAGGAGGCGGCGCACGCCCTGCGGTCCGCCGGCGGCGACGTGCGGGCGATCCAGCTCGACGTCACCGACGGCACGTCCGTGAAGGCCGCGGCGCAGTACGTGGACGGCCACTTCGGCGTGCTGGACGTCCTGGTCAACAACGCCGGCATTCTCGGCGACCGCGCCGGGCAGGCCCCGGAGACCGCCGAGCTGGACGTGGTCAGGGACGTTTTCGAGACCAACGTCTTCGGCGTGGTCAGCGTGACCAGCGCGATGATCCCGCTGCTGACGCGGTCGCCGGCGGGGCGCGTCGTCAACGTCACCAGCGGCCTCGGCTCGCTGACGCTGATGAGCGACCCCGCCGGGCCGTTCGCCGGGCGGCCCGCCTCGGTCGCCTACATCCCGTCCAAGACCGCGCTCAACTCGCTGACCGTGCAGTACGCCCGGGAGCTGCGCCCGCACGGAATCCTGGTCAACGCGGCGGACCCGGGGCCGTGCGCGACCGCTTTCACCAGGGACGTTCCCGGCCTCACCCGCACCGCCGCCGACGGCGCCGCGATCGCCGTCCACCTCGCCACCCTCCCCGCCGACGGCCCCACAGGGTGCTGCTTCGGCGGCGAGGGCCCGGTCCCGTGGTAGGGGGGTGACCGCGCGGGGGTGATCCTCGCACCTCCGGGCCGCCCCTGAGCCGGGGCGGCCCGGACACGCCTGAAACAGTGACGAATCGCCATCAATCCGTGACCGTGGCCTGGAATCCTGGTGCGCCCGGCGAGCCGGTCGCCGGCGCGGACACGGAGAAGGACAGTGCTCGATCACACAGGCTTCGATCACACAGGCTTCGATCGCCCAGCGTTCGATCGCACGGCGCGGCGCATCGCGCACAGGATCTCCGCCTTCGGCCTGGCCGCCGCCCTCGGGGTGCTGACCGGCGTGAGTCCGGCGTCCGCGGCACCGGCGCGAACCGTGACCGTCGCGACCAACGTCGTCGAGTACACCTGCAAGACCGACGGCGTGGACGAGCCCCAGAGCGTCAAGGTCCAGGTCGTGCTGACGATGCCGACCGGCGCCGTCCCCGGGCGGCAACTGACCATCGGCTGGCAGGGGACCTACGTCGGCACCGGCGTGAAGGCTCCCGCCGGAGGTCTCCAAATCGGCACCGCCCTGTACGCCCACGTGGGGATCAGCGGTTTCGACGGACTGACCTCCGCAACGGGGGTGGGCGATCTCAGCCCTGTGGGACCGGGGCAGGAGATACCGCTGCCAACGTCCACGGTCGAGGTGAAGACGACAGCGTCCCACGCGGACACGGGGACGGTGAGACCCGGCGGCCTCAACTTCGGACCGGCCGAGAATGACCCCACGATCAACTGCGATGTGGCGAACAAGAGTGCTCTCACCACCTACACGCTGAAGGTCGGCGAAGCGGGCGGCTCCGGCAGTCCCTCGCCGAGCCCCACGCCGAGCGCCACTCCCACCACGACGCCCTCCGCCACGCCGACGAGCACGCCATCCGACACCCCGGCCGAGGCGGACGACGGCGATCAGGCCGGGGGCGCGGGGACGAACGGCAAGGTGACCAAGACCCCGCGGGGCGGGGCCGGGACGGGCGGCGGCGGGGACGCGGGGCCAGACGGGCGGGTCTTTGTGACGGTCGGCCTACTGCTCATCCTGCTGGCCGTCGCCGGAGGGCTCGCCCGGAGGGGCACCGGCCCCCGGCATCATCGAGGCGGCTCGATGGGTTGAGAAGGTTGCGTGCCGGAGGGCGTCTTTCAGGCCTCGGGTCTTCTGCGGCGGGTGGCCAGGTGGACGAGGAGCGCGCCGAGGACGACGGCGGCGGCGCCGGTTCCCAGGGTGACGGCGAGTGTTCGCGGGTCGGCGCCCGTGAACGGCAGTTCGCCCGGGGTGGGCGCGCCCGGCTGGGCAGGGGCGCCACGCTGGGCAGGGGCGCCACGCTGGGCAGGGGCGGCCGGCTGGACGGGTGCCGTGCCGCCGGGGGAGACGCCGCCGGGATGGTCCGCCCCGCCCGGACCGGCGCCCTTGTCCACATCCGCGTGTTGCCCGCCGCCCCCGGTCGCGCCTTCGGTGTACTCCACGACCTCGCCCCCGGATACGGTGACCCCGCGCCCGGACTCGCCGGACGCGGCCGGTACCTCCACGGCCACGACGCCGGCCGGTTCCGCGGGCGCGGCCGGCCTGCCCTTGGGTTCGAGCGGGGTGCTCGGATCGCCGCCCGGCGGGCGCGTGCCGCCGTCCTTCGGCGGAAGCACGCGCACCGACACCTCGGTGGACGAGGAGTTGGTCCGTTCCGGCGCGGGCTCGGCCGTGGTGGGTGTGATGGGCGCGGCGGCCGGTGTCGCCAGGGCGGCGCAGAAGGCCAGCGCGATCGCCGGCTCGGCGCCGAGCAGCAGCGGCGTGGAACGTCTACCCATCATTCCCCCAAATATCCCCGGTAATGGTTAATTGGCCATTGCCTTGATATCTTTGCTCTTCTGGGTTTTTACCCCTTTGGCCGCTGTGTTCATCGCGGCGAACGCCCATCTCCCGGCATCTCTCCGCCTTTTCTGGACGTAGATTTGATTACCAGCGCGAAGGGGATGGTGTGCACGGACATGCGAGCGCGTGACTGTTAAAGGGGCATTTATAGGTGGCTTCTCCGGCCCTTGGATGATTTCCCGGAGGACACGTCAGTTCTTCGGGCGATCATTCTTGACACTCTGAGTGACCATTCGGACACTGTGTGCAAATGATCACTGTGGGTGGCGAGGGTTACGCGCATGCAACTGGTCGTATTCGGATGGGCGTCCCGGTGAACGGCGCCGCACCCCGCCGCCTCGGCAGACGAATGAGCGGTGCACTGGGCGCCCTGTGCCTGGTCTGGGCGTCATGCCCGCCCGTCCTGGCGCAGGCCAGGCCCACGCCCGACTTCTCGATGCAGGTCAGCCCGACCCGCCTGGTGGTCCCGGCCGGCGCGCGTGCCGTCACCCAGCGCTTCCGGGTGTCCAACCGCGGGGCCGCCCCTTTCAAGGTGACCGTCGTCCGGGCCGACTTCACCATGGATGCGAACGGCGCGATGAACTTCAGCGCCAGGACTCCCTTCGCCGCGGCCTCCTGGGTGAGCGTGGAGCCGGCCAGGTTCACGATGGCGCCCGGGACGACCCGCACGGTGACCGTCCGCGTCGCGGTGCCCCACGACCCCGAACCGGGTGACCACCACCTCGCGGTACTCTTCCGGGTGCCCGTCGGCCGCGACGCCCAGAACATCAGGATCAACCGGGCCATCGCCGCGCCGGTGTTCATCACCGTGCCCGGCACCGTCGACCGGACGGCCGAGGTCGCGAGCCTCGACGCGCCCGGGTTCGTCACGCGCGGCCCCGTGCCGATCACCACGAAGATCAGTGACCTTGGCACCGTGCACCGCGACTTCCGGGGTCCGCAGCGTCTGCGTGTGGAGGTCGGCGGCGACACGGTGGCCTTTCCCGAGTTCACGGTGCTGCGCGGCGCGACCCGCCAGGTGACGGCGCAGTGGAACCCGCCGCTGATGTGCGTCTGCCACGCGACCGTGTCCGTCCCCGCTCCCGTCGGCGTCAGCCGCACCGCCACCGTCAGGATCATCGTCTTCCCCCTGGACCTGCTGGCGCTCCTGGTCTCCGTGGTCTTCGTGGCCCTGACGACCGGCTGGTTCGTGCGACGTCGTTACCGGGCGAAGGTGCTCGCGGCCGCCGCGGCTCTCCATGCGACCGAGGAGGGGCATCGTGACTAGGAGGAACCGCGTCCTCGCCGGTGGGCCGGCTCCTCGCCTCGTCCGGGCGAGGTGGACGCCGCGCGTGCGCCGCGGCGTCGCGCGCGTCGCGCTGGCGGGCCTGCTCGGTTCCGTGCTGACCGGTCCCGTGAACGGGCTGACCGCCGTACCCGCGAACGCCGCGGGCAGCACGCTGTTCGCCCAGACATTCAAGGACAATTCGATCGACTCGAACTACCCCATCAGCCTGCCGGCGCTGCCCAGCGGCTCGTCTGGGTCGAACGCCGCCTGCCTGACCGCGCGGGGCAGCACCGCGACCACGGGCCTGCGCAGTTGCACGGCCAACACCGACGCCGCCGGGTCCGGCGCGCTCCGTCTCACCAGCACGACCACCTTCCTGGAGGGCGGCCTGTTCGGCGCGACCAGCGTCCCCACGTCCGAGGGCCTGGACGTGACGTTCAACCTGTACCAGTACGGCGGCACGGGGGCGGACGGCATCGCCTTCGTGGCCGCGGCCGTCGACCCCGCGAACCCCCTGTCCCCGGCGAACATCGGCCAGCCCGGCGGCGCGCTCGGGTACAGCCCGGCGCGCACCGGCAGCAACGTGGGCCTGGCCAACGCCTACCTCGGCATCGGCTTCGACGTGTTCGGCAACTTCAGCAACAGTGTTTACGAGGGCACCGGCTGCACCGACCCGGCGTACATCAGCACGACCGGGGGCCGGGTGCCCGGCCAGGTCGTCGTCCGCGGCCCAGGGGCCGGACTGGCCGGCTACTGCGCGATCAACAGCACCGCCACGAACACGTCGTCCTCGGCGCTCACCCTGCGGTCGAGCGGGAGCTCCCGCTCGGGGGCGGCGGTTCCGGTCGAGGTCGCCATCAACCCGACCGCGACGAACTTCACCACCGCCTCGGGCATCGCGGTCGCCGCCGGCACGTACAAGGTGGTGTTCACGCCGATCGGCGGGACGGCCAGGACCTTTCAGGGCACGCTGCCCACGGTGTCCTCGACGCTGTACCCGTCGTCGACCTGGCTGAACTCCAGCGGCATCCCCCGCCAGCTCGCGTTCGGCTGGGTGGGGTCCACCGGCTCGCTGACCGACTTCCACGAGATCGACAACGTGAACGTGGTCAGCTTCAACCCCGTCCCCGATCTGAACGTCACCCAGACGAGCTACAACGGCACATCCCCGCAGCCGGGCGACCCGGTGAACTACACGGTGGTCGCGAGCGTCGACAGCGCGGGTGCGACCGAGACCAGCCCCATCTCGATCACCGAGACGCTGCCCGCCGGCGTGGTCCCGGTCGGGGCGTTCGGCACCGGCTGGGTATGCCAGGCGCCGTCCGGGCAGAAGATCACTTGTGCCAACGGCAACACGCCCTTCGCGGCCGGGACGGCCCTGCCCACGCTGGAGGTCGTCGGCATCGTGACGGGCAGCGGCGTCACGCCCGTCCTCATCCAGGGGTCCTCGACGGCCACGGCCTCGTCCAACGACGCGAACCCGGCCATCGCGACGACCACCACGGCGGGGACGTTGCCGGCGACGCCGTCGGGGGTCACCCTCAGCAGCACCTCCGGCACGGTCTCGGGGGGCAACGCGGTGACGGTCGGCGGGAGCAACCTGACCGGGGCGACCGCGATCGAGATCGGCACCACCGCCCAGCAGAGGGCCGGCACACCGGTCGTGCTGCCGCCCTGCGCCTCCGGCGTGACGACCGGATGCTTCACCGCCAACGCCAACGGCACGTTGACCATCAACTCCATGCCCGCGCGGTCCTCGCCCGACGCGGTCACCGTGACGGTCGTGACCCACGGCGTCGCCGGTGCGGCGTCCTACTCCTACACCAGCACGCCCGCGGTCCCGGCCGCGCCCACGGCCACCGCCGGTGTCACCAGCGCCACCGTGACCTGGACGGCCCCGGCGAGCAACGGCAGCCCGATCACCCAGTACATCGTCACGCCCTACCTCGGCGGGGTGGCGCAGACGCCGCAGACCTTCGACGCCTCCACCACCACCCGCACCCTGACCGGGCTGACCGCCGGGGCGTCCTACACCTTCACCGTCGCCGCGGTGAACGCCGTCGGCACCGGCGCGGCCGGCGCGCAGTCCAACGCCGTGGTGCCCTACACCGTGCCGGGGCAGCCCGCCGTCACGTCCGTCACGGCGGGGGACGGGACGGCGACGCTCACCTGGACGGCTCCGGCGAGCAACGGCGGCAGCCCCATCACCGGGTACATCGTGACGCCCTACATCGGCAACGTCGCGCAGACGCCGCAGACGTTCTCGAGCACGGCGACGACGCAGACCGTCACCGGCCTGACGCCCGGCACCGCGTACACCTTCACCGTCACCGCGCAGAACATCGCCGGACCCGGCCCCGCCTCGGCGCGGTCGGCCGCCGTCACCCCGAACGCCCCGCCGTCGCTGACCTTCCCGGCGCCGCCCTCGGGAGAGGCCGGGGTCGCCTACAGCGACCAGCTCACGGTCACCGGGGGCACCGCGCCGTTCACCTGGTCGGTGAGCACGGGCGCCCTGCCGCCGGGCATCACCTTGAACGCGTCGACCGGCCTCCTGTCGGGCACGCCCACGGCCGCGGGAACGTACACCTTCACCGTCATGGTGACCGACGCAGCCAGCCAGAGCGCCACCCGGCCGGTGACGCTGGCCGTCGCGTCGCCGCCCGCGCTGACCTTCCCCGCTCCGACCGCCGGGCAGGTCGGCGTCCCCTACAGCGACCAGCTCGCCTTCACCGGGGGCACCGCGCCGTTCACCTGGTCGGTGAGCACGGGCGCCCTGCCGCCGGGCATCACCTTGAACGCGTCGACCGGCCTCCTGTCGGGCACGCCCACGACAGCGGGGACGTACACCTTCTCCGTCCGCATCACCGACGCCTTCAACCAGACCGACACCCGGGCCGTCACCCTGGTCGTCGGAGCCGGCCCGCTGGTCATCACGAAGACCACCGACACGACCACGGCGGCTCCCGGCTCGACCGTCCACTACACGCTCACCGTGAACAACACCGGCACGACCGCGTTCACCGGGGTGACCTTCGGCGACTCCCTGGCGAACGTCCTGGACGACTCCACCTACAACGGCGACGTCGCCGCCACGACCGGGACGGCGTCCGTCAGCGGCTCGACCGTGACCTGGATCGGCAACCTGGCCGGCGGCGCCACGGCGACGATCACCTACTCGGTGACGCTCAAGCCGCTCGGCTCGGGCGACGGCGTCCTGACCAACGGCGTCACCTCCACCACCCTCGGCGCCAACTGTCCCTCCGGCGGCACCGACATCCGCTGCCGTACGACGGTCTCGCTGATAGCGCTGACGATCACCAAGATCTCGAACACGCCCACCGCGACGCCGGGCGACACGGTCCGGTACACGATCACGGTGACGAACAGCGGCCAGGCCGTGTACCCCTCCGCGTCGTTCTCCGATTACCTCGCGGGGGTGCTGGACGACGCGACCTACAACAACGACGCCGCCGCCACCTCGGGCACGGTCTCCTTCACCAGCCCGTCCCTGGCGTGGAGCGGCACGCTGGCGGTCGGCGGATCGGCGACGGTGACGTACTCGGTGACCGTGCGGACCCCCGACCCGGGCGACCGGAACCTCACCAACACCGTCGTGTCCACGGCGGCGGGCGGCAACTGCCCTGCGGGGAGCGCCGACACGCGCTGCACGACGTCCGTGACGGCGCTGATCCCGCGGCTCACGATCACCAGTGCCCCGGACGTCGGCTCGACCGTCCCGACCGGGGTCGTGCACTACACGGTGACGGCCACCAACACCGGGCAGACGGCGTACGCCGCCGCGAACCTCACCTTCGACCTGTCGGGCGCGCTCGTCAACGCGACGTACAACTCCGACACGACAGCGACCTCGGGGAGCCTGGCATTCCACCCGGACGGGACGATCACCTGGCACGGCCCGCTGGCCGTCGGGGCGAGCGTGACGGCGACGGCGTCGGTGACGGTGAACAACCCGCCGGCGGGCGGGCCCACCATGACGACCGCCGTGACCTCCACCACGCCCGGCACGACCTGCCCGGTGGGGACGGGCGACCCGTCCTGCTCGACCACGGTCACGATCCTGACCCCGCAGCTGTCCGTCACCGCCGCGTCCGCCACCGCGACGGCCACGCCGGGGCAGACCGTCGCCTACACCGTGACGATCGCCAACACCGGCCAGACGCCCTACACGGGCGCGAGCGTGGTCACGTCGCTCGCCGGGGTGCTGACCGACGCCGACCACACCGGCGACGCCACGGCCACCTCCGGAACGGTGTCGTACTCCAGTCCGAACCTGACCTGGACCGGGAACCTGCCGGTCGGCGCCACCGCCGTGGTCACCTACACCGTGACGGTCAAGAACCCCGACCCCGGTGACAAGCTGATGGTGACCCAGGTGAGCTCGGCCGCCCTGGGCAGCGCCTGCCCGCCGGGGGGAGGCGGCGCGGGCTGCTCCAACCAGGTCGTCGTGCTGGTCCCCGGCCTGACCGTCACCAAGACCGCCACGGCCACGACCGCCGTGGAGGGCGCGACCGTCGGCTACACCATCAGGGTGGCCAACACCGGCCAGACGCCCTACACGGGCATGACGGTCACCGACGTGCTCACCGGGGTGCTCGACGACGCGACGTACGGCAACGACGCCACCGCCACCGGCGGCGCGGTGTCCTACGCCGCGCCGAACCTGACCTGGACCGGGAACCTCGCGGTCGGCGCCACCGCCACGATCACCTACACCGTCACCGTGAACAGCCCCGACACCGGCGACGGCGTCCTGACCTCCACCGTCGTGGCGCCGGCCGCCGGCAGCGACTGTCCCGCCGGCGGTACCGATCCGCGCTGCACGACGACGGTACGGCTGTCGCGGCTGCTGCTCACCCAGGCGTACGCGGAGTCCACCACGACCCCCGGCTCGGTGATCCACCTGAGCGCCACGTTCACCAACACCGGGCAGACGCCGTACACGGGCATCCGCGTCGCGGCGAGCACCGCCGGCACCGTCGACGACGCCGTTCCGAACGGAGACCAGCAGGCTAGCTCGGGGACGCTGGTGCTCGGCTCCTCCGACATCACCTGGACGGGCGACATCCCGGTCGGCGGCGTCGTCACCGTCACCGGCACCCTCACCGTCAAGAACCCGGACACCGGGGACAAGGTCATCACCGGCACGCTGGTCTCGTCCGCGCCCGGCAACAACTGCCCCTCCGGCGGCACCGACCCGCGCTGCACCGCCCGGGTGGACGTGCTGATCCCGGCCCTCACCATCGCCAAGAGCGCCGACACCACGACGCAGGTCCCAGGAGGGACGGTCGCGTACACGGTCACCGTCCAGAACACCGGGCAGACGCCGTACACCGCCGCGACGACACACGACGACCTGTCCGGAATCCTGGACGACGCCGTCTACTCGGGGAACGCGGTCGCCTCGACCGGCACCGTGGCCCTGGTCGGCCAGACGCTGATCTGGACGGGGAACCTGCCGGTGGGCGCGACCGCGACGATCACCTACAGCCTGACGGTCCGGAATCCGGACCCCGGCGGCAAGCTGATGGCCAACGCCGTTGATTCGTCCGACGTCGGCAGCACGTGCCCGCCCAACACAGGGAACCCGGCCTGCTCCACGAGCGTGGTCGTGCTCACGCCGGCACTCACGATCGTCAAGACGGCGAACCGCGCGACCGCGGTCGCCGGTCAGACCGTCACGTACACGATCACGGTGACCAACACCGGCCAGACCCCCTACACCGGCGCCACGTTCGCCGACGACCTGAGCAGGCTCCTCGACGACGCGACCTACGGCAACGACGTGACGGCGACCTCCGGCACGGCCGGGTACACCGCGCCGGACGTGACCTGGAACGGAGACCTGGCGGTCGGCGCGGCGGCCACCATCACCTACACGGTCGTGGTGGACAATCCCTCGGTCGGCGACCAGCTCCTGACCAGCACGGTCAGCTCGCCCACGACCGGCAACAACTGCCCGCCCGGGAGCGGTGACCCGCGATGCTCCTTGAACATCCCGATCACCCCGACCACGCAGCTGACCTTCACCAAGACCGCGGGCACGCGCTCGTCCCCGCGGGGAGGCGTGGTCGCCTACACGGTGACCGTCGCGAACTCGGCGGCGGCGCCGTACCTCGGCGCGACGTTCACCGACTCGCTGGCCGGCGTGCTGGACGACGCCGCCTACAACTCCGACGCGGCCGCCACCGCCGGGACCGTCTCCTACGCGGCGCCCGTCCTCACCTGGACCGGCAACGTGCCGGCGGGGGGCACGGTGACGGTGACGTACTCGGTCACCGTCCACAGCGCCCCCGGCGGCGACGACATCCTGGCCAACACCGTGACGTCGACGTCGCCCCAGGCCAACTGCGCGGCGGGAGGCACCGACCCTCGCTGTACCGCCACGGTGACCGTCTCCAGCCTCACGCTGGTGAACAGCGCGAACGTGTCCGCGGCGACGCCGGGCAGCGACGTGCGGCTGACCACCACGTTCACCAACACCGGCCAGACGCCGTACACGGGGATCATCGTCACCCTCACCGACATCGACCTGCTGGACGACGCCACCCCGAACGGCGACCAGACCGCGACGTTGGGGACCGTCTCCGTCTCGCCCACCGGGCTCGTGTGGACGGGCGACGTCCCGGCCGGCGGCACGGTCGTGCTGTCCGCGTCGTACACGGTGAACGATCCGTACACCGGCGACCGGGTCATCTCGTTCACATCCGTCGCGGACGTGCCCGGCGGCAACTGCCCCACCGGCGGCACCGACCCGCGCTGCGTCGCGAGCGTGCCGGTGCTCATCCCCGCGCTCACCATCACCAAGAACGCGAGTGCGACGCTCACCGTCCCCGGCGCGGTGGTCGGATACACGATCAGCCTCGTGAACACCGGGCAGACGCCCTACACGGGGATCAGCCTCACCGACCCCCTGCCCGGCGTCCTGGACGACGCGGTCTACGACGGCGACGCCGCGGCGACGACCGGCGCGGTCGCCTACACCAGCCCGGACCTGACCTGGACCGGTGACGTCCCGGTCGGAGGGACGGTGACGATCACGTACTCGGTCACCGTCCGCGACCCGGACCCGGGGAGCAAGGTCATGGCGAACACGGTGACGTCCGCGGCCCCGGGGAGCACCTGCTCGCCCACCGCCCACGCCGCCGCCTGCACCACCACCGTCGGCGTGCTCACCCCGGCGCTGACGATCGCGAAGACCGCCGACGCGGCCACCACCACGCCGGGCGGGACGGTCCACTACACGATCACGGTGACCAACACCGGGCAGACGCCCTATCCGGCGGCCACGGTGACCGACTCGCTGGCGTGGGTGCTCGACGACGCCACCTACGGAGGGGACGCGGCCGCGACGACCGGCACCGTCACCTTCACCAGCCCCCACCTGACGTGGACCGGCGCGCTCGGTCTCGGCGCCGCGGCGACCGTCACCTACTCGGTGACCGTGAAGACGCCCGGCGCCGGGGACGGGAACCTCGTGAACGCCCTGGTCTCGACCTCCTCGGGCGCCAACTGCGTCATGGGCTCGACCGACCCCCGGTGCGGGCTCACTGTGCCCGTCGCGGTGCTCACGATCGTCACCGCGACGGACGTGAGCACGACGGTGCCGACGGGAGTGGTGCGCTACACGGCGAGGGCCACCAACACCGGGCGGGTCCCGTACACCGATGCGAACTTCACCTTCCAGCTCGCGGGCGTGCTGAGCAACGCGACCTACAACAACGACGCGACCGTGACCTCTGGGAACGTGGTCTTCAACCCGGACGGGTCGGTGACCTGGCACGGCCCGCTGGCGGCCGGGGCGAGCGTGACGGCGACGGCGTCGGTGACGGTGAACGACCCGCCGGCGGGCGGGCCGACGATGACCAGTTCGCTGATCTCCACCACGCCCGGCAACACCTGCCCGGCAGGGGCCACGGACCCGGCCTGCCTCACGACGGTCACCATCCTGATCCCGCAGTTGAGCGTCTCCGTGCTCTCCGACACCGCGACGAGCACCCCGGGCGGGACCGTCGGCTACACGGTGGTGATCACCAACACCGGCCAGACGCCCTACACCGGGATCAGCGTGGCCGGCTCCTTGGCGGGCGTGCTGACCGACGCCCTGTACGACGGCGACGCGGCGGCCACGGTCGGGTCGGTGTCCTACACCAGCCCGAACCTCGTCTGGACCGGCGACCTCGGCGTCGGGCGGTCCGCGGTCGTCACGTACACGGTGACGATCAGGAACCCGGACCTGGGCGACAAGCACGTGGTGACCACGGTGAGCTCGACGGCGCTGGGCAGCACCTGCCCGCCCGGCGGCAGTGGGGCGCCCTGCGCCAACGAGGTGATCGTGCTCATCCCGGCGCTCACCATCACCAAGACCGCCGACACCTCGGGCGTGGTGGAGGGCGCGCGCGTGCGCTACACGATCACCCTGGTCAACACCGGGCAGACGCCCTACACCGGCGCGAGCCTGACCGACTCGCTCGCCGGGGTGCTGGACGACGCGACGTACAACGACGACGCCACCGCCTCGACCGGCGCCGTCTCCTACGCCGCCCCCGTGGTGACCTGGACCGGGGATCTGGGTGTGGGCGCGTCGGCCGCCATCCACTACAGCGTCACCGCGCACAGCCCGGACACCGGTGACGGCAGTCTGGTCAACACCGTCGCCTCGGCCGCCGCGGGCGCCAACTGCCCGAGCGGGGGCACCGACCCCCGCTGCACGGCGACGACGTTCGTCATCCCGCTGAACATCGTCCTCAGCGACCTGACCAACGGCTTCACCCTGACCGGGCTACCGGAGAGCACCGTGCGCGGTGACGGCGTGGTGACGATGACGGTCGTCACCAACAGCCCAACCGGGTACAGCGTGACGGTCCAGCCGGCCTCGCCCGCGCTGACCTCGGCGGTCACGGGCGCGTCCATCCCCGTCTCCCGCCTGAAGGTCCGGGAGAGCGGCACGGGCCCCTTCACACCGCTGTCGCCGGACACCCCGGTGCTCGTCCACACACGGCTCAGCCCGTCGGCGGCCAACGGGGACCGGTTGAGCGACGACTACGAGGTGGACATTCCGTTCGTGCCGTCCGGGACCTATTCGGCGACGCTCGACTACGTCGCGAGCACGCGGTGAAATGAACGGTCGCGGCCCCTTCCCCGGGGTGCGACGGTTCGTGCTCACCGTCGCGCCATTTGTGCGAAGCGTCGCGCTTTTGGACGGGGGAAGAATGAATCGAGGGTTTATTCGCACGGCGATCCGGTGATCATGGCCGATATAACGTAATTTCGTGGGGGGCGATATGTCCAATTTTCGAAAGTCACGCGCCGTGCTCATGGGCCTGGTGATGGCGGGGACCACGGCGGCCGCGGGCGCGCTCGGCGCCGCCGTCACGCCGGCCGCGGCCGACACCGGCACGGCGTCCACGGTGGCCAACGTCGTCGTGGAGTCGTCCATCACGCTCACCGAGCTCACGCCGTCCTTCACGCTGACCGGCGCGCCGGGCGAGGTCGTCACCACCGGCGCGACCCCGGTCACCATGCGTGTGACCACCAACAACTTCGCCGGGTACAACGTCACGGTCGCCCCGCGCGCGGCGGCGCTGACCCCGTCGATCGCGGGCAACACCGACACCATCCCGACGAACCTCCTGGCGGTCAACGGGCCCGTGCAGGGGTCCGCGTACGTCCCGCTGAGCTTCGGCACGCCGGTCCTCGTGGCGACCAAGCCCTCCGCCTCGTCCGCGGACGGCGACGTCATCACCAACAACTACCGGATCACCATTCCGTTCGTCCGCCCCGACACCTACAGCGGAATTCTGGACTACGTGGCCACCACGCTGTAGCCGTCGGCATCCGGGACGGCAAAGGTTTCGCCTTCGTTTTTCCGGGCGTGCGGCGCGCCGAAGGTGATGCCGGTGGAGAACTCCGCCGGCATCTACCATTCATCATGGGTGAAATTCACTCGCCATGGCCGGGGTGGAACGGCCCCGTGCCATGAAAGGGATAGTTGAACGCATGTTTTCTACCGTCACACCCGCGCGCACGGCCGCGGCGCGCGGAGCCCGGCCGCGGGCCGTCCACGTCCGGTGGGCGGTGGCCGCCACCCTGGCCGTGCTGCCGCTCGGCACCGCCGCAGCCGCCCACGCGGCCGGGCCGCACCCGGCGGGGCCCGAGAAGTCGTACGCGCTGCGCATCGGCATCGAGAACGGGCACACCAGCGTGCGGCCCGGCGAGCATCTCACCTACACCATCGAGATCAGCAACACCGGGGTCAAGGACTCGCCCGACCTGCTGCTCACCCAGATGCTGGGGCCCGGCCTCAAGGTTCTGTCCTCGACGCCCAAGGGCACCGTCTCGAGCGGCCGGATCGCGTGGAGGCGCGCGGTGCCCGCCGGGAAGACCGAGCGGCTCAGCGTGGCCGTCGAGGTCGGGTCGTTCCCCGCGCAACTCCAGCGGCTCGCCGCCGTCGTCTGCGCCTCCATCAAGAAGGAGAAGCGGCCCATCATCTGCGCCACCGACCTCGACCGCCTGCCGTCCGCCGCGACGTACACCGCCGCCCGGCCCCAGGTGACCGGCGGCGGCCTCTGGTATGCGCTCGCCGCGGTCATGACCGTCCTGCTGGCGTTCCTCGGCCCGCGCGCCCGCCGCGCGTTCCGCTCCCGCCGGTCGCCGGGGGCGTCCCGCCCGAACTGACGCCGGAATTCGCGGGTATCCGCGCATGGTGGCCGGGCAGGAGGAGACCATGACAGGGGACACCGCCGACGCGTACGACGCCTCGCCGTACGTGCCCGCCGGCGCCGACCTGCGGACCCTGGCCGGCGCTGCCGCCTGCTGCCGGGGCTGCCCGCTGTACCGCGCCGCCACGCAGACCGTCTTCGGCGAGGGCGACGCCGACGCGCGCGTGATGCTGGTGGGCGAGCAGCCCGGCGACCAGGAGGACCGGCAGGGCCGTCCCTTCGTGGGGCCGGCCGGGCACGTGCTGGAGCGTGCGCTCACCGAGGCCGGCATCGGCGCCGGTCGCACCTACGTGACCAACGCGGTCAAGCACTTCAAGTTCACGGTGACCGGCGCCGGCAAGCGACGTATCCACAAGCCTCCGAGCCTGCGCGAGGTGTCGGCCTGCAAGCCGTGGCTGGCCGCCGAGATGCGGGTCGTCCGCCCCCGCCTGATCGTGGCCCTCGGCGCCACCGCCGGCAAGGCCCTGCTGGGCCCGTCCTTCCGGGTGAGCGAGCGGCGCGGCGTGCCGGTGCCCTTCCCCGGCGACGCGCCGGGTCCCTGGAGGCAGGCCATGGGCGACGCCGAGGCGTACCTGGTGGCGACGATCCACCCCTCGGCGGTGCTGCGTGCCGAGGACCGCGACGCGATGTACGCCGGGTTGCTGTCCGACCTGAGATCCGCCGCCGGGCTGCTGACCTGACCGCCACGTCACCTGGCGTGGGCCGGTCTACCAGGCGACGGGGAGGCGGTGCACGCCGTAGATCAGCATGTCGGTGCGCAGCGGCACGTCCTCGGGGGCGATGTCCAGGCGGAGGGTGGGGAACCGGGCGAGCAGCGCCGGGTACCCGACCCGCATCTCGACCCGGGCGAGCTGCTGGCCCAGGCACTGGTGGACGCCGTGGCCGAAGGCCAGATGCCCGGCGGTGGGCCTGAGCAGGTCCAGCGCGTCCGGATCGGCGAACTTGCGCGGGTCGCGGTTGGCGGCCGATATCGACACCGTCACCGTCTCGCCGGCCTTGATCGGATGCCCGTCCAGCTCGACGTCCTCGAGCGCCGTCCGGGTCGTGAAGGCGGCCACGCTCAGGTAGCGGAGCAGCTCCTCCACCGCCTGGTCGCCCGCCTCCGGCTCGTCGCGCAGCAGCGCGAGCTGGCCGGGATGGCTCAGCAGGGCGAAGGCGCCCAGGGCCAGCATGTTGGCCGTGGTCTCGAAGCCCGCGCCCAGCAGCACGAAGCCGATGTTGACGAGCTCCTCGTCGGTGAGGTCGGAGGTGGTCAGGCCGCTGAGCAGGTCGTCGCCGGGCTCGGCGCGCTTGGCCCGCACCAGCTCGCCCATGAACTCCTGCAGCGCCGTGTAGGAGGCCATCATCTCCTGCGGCGTGTTGTCCAGGCGCATCAGCACCGCCGTGTGGTGCTGGAAGTGCTCGCGGTCGGCGTACGGCACGCCGAGCAGCTCGCACATCACGAGCGCCGGGACGGGCTGCGCGAACGCCTCGAACAGGTCCACCGGTGGGCCGTGCCGCTCCATGGCGTCCAGATGCTCGGCGGTGATCTCCTGGACGCGCGTCGTCAGGGCGCGCATGCGGCGGACGGTGAACCAGCCGGTGAGCAGGTGCCGGTAGCGCGTGTGGCTCGGCGGGTCCATCCGGGTGAAGATGCCCGGCGGCGCCGGACGGAGGTCGCCCACGCGGCCGTCCCGCGCGATCGGCACGTGGTTGAGTTCGGCCCGGGCGCTGAAGCGGGGGTCGGCCAGCACGGCGCGGACGAGGGCGTGGCCGGTCACCAGCCATCCCGTGTGGCCGTCGGGGTAGGCGAGAGGACTGACGGGGGCCGTCTCGCGGAGCCGCCCCAGGGCCGCGGGCGGGTCGAAGTGGTTGGGCCGCTCCAGAAGGAGCGGCGCCGCGGCGGGAACGGGCTTGGTCATATCGGTCTCCTTCGACCGGTGTCGCTGGAAAAGGGTTCGCGCGCGGCCGTGCTCTCGGGGCGCGTGCGCGGGCTCTCGGGGCGAGTGCCCGGCGGATCCGCGGGCTCCTGCGCGCGCCGGTAGCCGTAGATCCGCTCGCGGTAGGGCGGGATGACGTCCGCGATGACGTCCAGGAGCTCGGCGGACGCCGCGGCGACGGCCTCGGGGTCCGGCGGGCCGGGCGGCTCGAAGGCGGCCCGGACGACGTGCGCGAGCGCGCCGGCCCTCGCCCGCACGTCCGGCGCGGCGGCCCGGGGGTCGATCTCGCCGTGGTCGTCCATGAGGAGGAAACCGGCGTGCGTCGCCGTCAGCGCGTACGCCAGGTCCGGCACGTCGTCGCGGAAGAGGCCGTGGCGGGTCAGCAGCTCGAAGAGCCTGGCGGTGGCGAGGAGCTCGTGCCCGCGCACGGGGCTGCCGGCGAGCCGGTCCCGCAGTTCCTCCGTGTCCCCGGTGAACACGGCCCGCAGGACGGGCCTGTCGTGGATGATCAGGAACGACGCGGCCAGCAGGCGGTGGGGGAGCACGGTGGACGGGTCGCGGCGCAGCTCGTGCACGAGCCCCTCGACGTAGGCGATGGCCTCGCGGAGCAGCAGGGCCTCGAAGAGCTGCTGCTTGGTGCGCCAGTGCAGGTAGACCGTGCCCTTGCCGATGTCGGCGTGCTGGGCGATGTCCTCGATCGTCACCTTGCGGTAGCCGAGACGCACGAGCAGCTCGGCCGCGGAGTCGAGGATGCGATCCGCCCGGTTGAGGTCCTGCCGTGGTCGTCCCGGCACCGTACGCTCCTTTCTGACTTGTTGACCGGATTTCGAATCCGGTCAACAAGTCAACCGTACGCCTCCGCCGCCGCGCGGACAAGCCGGGCCGTCCGGCCGGGAACAGCGGCGAGGGCCGCCGCGGGAGTCGCGGCGGCCCTCGGACTGCGGTGCCCGCACGCCTGGTGGAACGGGTGACGCTCCTGTTCTCGCGGATGGTCATGGATGAATTCGCGGACAGCCGTGCGCGGCTGATTCATCGACGATGGCCAGGGGCCCTCCGAAGTCGTGTGCGGTGCCCGGCCCGGAGCGTGGACCGGGACTCCGGACCGGGCGGGGAAGATCTGCGAGGGTCACGCGCCGGGCTGGTGGGCTGCGCCCCCTCGGGGGCGTCTCGCCGTTCGCGAGCGGGCGGCGGCGGACGGGAAGGTCCGCGGGCGCGCGGCGACGGATCGGGCCGTCCATGGACGGCCGGCGATGTGCGGGGTGGCGAGGGACGTAGGAGGCGGGACGGCGTCGGGGGCCGACGGGGTGCGGGGGATGGCGCGGGGTGGCGTCCGGGATCGGGCGGCGACGGCGGGGGAGCGGCTGTGCGCGCCCGGTGTCAGAGGGGCCGGCGGCCGGACCCGCTCTGGACGCGTCGCTGGTCAGCGTCGTGAAACCTCAGTTGAGCTGCCATTTTTCCCAGATCGCGCGCGCCTCCAGGACATCGAGGTCGTCCCAGACCGTCAGCTCGTCCCACGCCGGGAGCTCACTCGACCCCTCACGGTCGCGCGTGACCGTGAACTCCTCCCACACCGTGAGGCCGTCCCACAGGGCGTGGGCGTCCCAGACCTTCAGGCCGTCCAAAACCTCTACGGCGTCCCATGGCTGCTGCCCGTCGCAGGTCCTGTAGGCGTCCCACAGCTTCAGCGCGTCCCAGACGTCGAAAGCGTCCCAGAGCTCGTACCGGTCCCAGACCTTGTGGCGGTCCCAGACGCTCTGCCGGTCCGGGGCCGCGGGATCGTGACCGGATGCGGCGGCAGAGCTGGAGCCGAGCGGGTGAGCCATTTTGACCAACCCCTTTCTGGGCTGCGGATTTCATCTCGCTGAATCCACTGTGCGGCGCCCGGGGTTGGTGGGCCAGATGAACGGAGTTCATCAAGTTGCCCGGGGATATCCACTTCCTGCCACCGGAACGCTGGACATTCGCGCCCGGTACGGCATTCCCGCGCGTCGCGCGACCGGAGGCCCCGCATTAGCCGGGCGGCACGGTACTCCCTGTATTCGGACATGTTCTCATAGGATGCGCTTTCATTTCATACAGGGACTTAATTCTCGAACATGGCCACCGAAAGAGGCGGCGTCAGGCCGTGGCGCGACGCATTCCGTCGAGGAGGACGGTGGCGCAGCGGCGCGGGTCGCCGCCGTGCGCGATGGCCGCCGACACGCCGCAGAGCAGGGCCTGGAAGTCGCCGAGCACGATGTCCTCGCGCAGAACGCCGGCGGTGCGGGCCCGGCCGAGCAGCTCCGACAGCGCGGCGGCGAGGCGGCGCCCCTCGTCCGAGGCCGCCTCGCGGGACTGGACCTCATCGAAGATGGCCTGGAGCCCGGCGCTGTCGCGCACGGCCCACGCGTGGCTCTCGACGTACGCGGTCAGGGCCTGCCAGGGGTCGCCGAGGCGGAGGGCCCGGAGGGCGTCGTCGGCGCGCTCGACCGTCCAGACCCGGGCCAGTTCGGTGATCAGGGCTTCCTTGGTGGGGAAGTTGCGGTACAGCGTTCCGACGCCCACGCCGGCGCGGCGGGCGATGGGGCCCATCTGCGCGTCGCTGCCCTCGGTCGCGAACGCCTCGCGGGCGGCCGCGAGGATGCGGGCGCGGTTCTGCCGCGCGTCGGCCCGTCGTGGCCGGTCGGGCCCGGCCGCCGCGGGCGCCGGAGCGACGGAGGCGTCACCCGCCTGCTCGGAGGTGCCCGGACGCGTTGGCTGAACCATCGCATCGAGTGTAGTGGCAGGCGAACGCGGCGCCCCGATCCCCAGGGGGCGCCCCGCGAGCCGGGCCCGATGATCGGAGCTGCGGATAGGGTGGCTGGCGGCCCGCGTGCCGGCGCCTCGTCGCGGGCGGTCGTCGCGGGCCGCCGGAGGCCGTCGGAGGAAGGAACCCACATGATCCGCATGCCCGGGATGGCGGTCACCGACCACCGCTTCACCGTCCCGCTGGACCACGCCGACCCGGGCGGGCCCGCCATCACCGTGTTCGCCCGCGAGGTCGCCGACCCCGTCCGCGCCGGGGAGGACCTGCCCTGGCTGCTCTTCCTCCAGGGCGGCCCCGGCGGCAAGTCGCCCCGCCCGACCCGGCCGGACGGATGGCTCGCGCACGCGCTGCGCACCCACCGCGTCCTGCTGCTCGACCAGCGCGGCACCGGCCGCAGCACCCCCGTCACCGCCGCGACCGCCGCGCGGCTCGGCGACGGGCTGGCCGCCTACCTGCGCAATTTCCGCGCCGACGCCATCGTCGCCGACGCCGAGCACATCCGCCGTGCCCTGTGCGGGGACCGGCCCTGGGAGACGCTCGGGCAGAGCTACGGCGGGTTCCTGACGCTGACGTACCTGTCCCGGGCGCCCGAGGGGCTGCGCGCCTGCTACGTGACGGGTGGTCTCTCCGGGCTCACCGTCGGCGCCGACGAGGTGTACGCCCACACCTACCCCCGCGTGCGCGAGAAGGCCGAGCGCTTCTATGCCCGGTATCCCGGCGACGTCGCCACGGTCAGGGCGATGGCGGACCACCTCGCCGCCACCGACGTCCGGCTGCCCGACGGCGACCGGCTGACCGTGCGCCGGCTCCAGACGCTCGGCATCCTGCTCGGCATGGGCGACGGCGCCGAGCGGCTGCACTGGCTGTTCGACGAGGCCTGGGACGGCCGGGCGCCGTCGGACACCTTCCTGCGGCAGGTCATGACGCTGACGTCGTACGCCGAGGGCCCGCTGTACGGCGTGCTCCAGGAGGTCATCTACGCCCAGGGCGCCACGCCGACCGCGTGGGCCGCCGAGCGGGCGCTGCGCGACCGCCCCGAGTTCGCGCCCGACGCCGACCCGTTGCTGTTCACCGGCGAGATGTTCTACCCGTGGATGTTCGAGGAGCTGTCGGGCCTGCGTCCCTTCGCCGAGGCGGCGCACGCGCTGGCCGAGACGCGCGACTGGCCGGCGCTGTACGACCCCGCGCGGCTCGCGGCGAACACGGTGCCGGTGGCGGCGATCGTGTACCTCGACGACATGTACGTCGACGCCGAGCTCTCGCTGCGGACGGCCCGGTCGGTGGGCAACCTGCGGTACTGGGCCACCAACGAGTGGGAGCACGACGGCGTGCGCGCCTCGGGTGACCGCGTGCTGTCCCGGCTGATGGACATGGCGGCGGGCCGGGTCTGACGGCCCGGGACGGCGGGGGACGGGGGCACGGGGAAGGGGTGTCCCCGTTTCCCGCTACGGGTGAGGGACGGAGTTTCCCGGGTCTTCATCTGGCGGTTATTTGAGTCAGAATATTTTATGGAAAATGGACATATATCGCTGCCCATTGGCGAGGGGCGGTACGTGTGAAGCAGCTGGACGAGGCCCCGGTGCCGCGAATCGGCGGCGGCGCGGGCGAACCGGGCACGGCCGTCGATGACGCGTTGTCGGCGTACATCGGCGCACTGAGCGACAGAGGCGTCAAGGTCCGTGTCCTGGACCGCGCCGAACATCCGGTCGAGGGCGAGGACTGCCCGCACACCGCCGTATACGTCGAATGCGAGATCGGCGGTACGGTCCTCTGGGGCGTCGGAATCGACGCCAACAGCACCGTCGCCTTGTTCAAAGGTGTCGCGAGCGCGCTCAACCGTGCGTACAGCACCTGACGGAAAGGTGCGGCACGCGCCACCGTCTGCGGCGGACCCCGCACCCTTCTCACAGGGGTCCGGGGCTGACCTCGGCCCGGCCCGGGCGCGGTAGCAGCAAGCTCGCCCCGCGCCGGCTCCCGCGATGCCGGCCGCCGAGCCGGTCCTGGTCACCGCGCCGGACGATCCCGCGTGCCGCATCACCCGGGCGAGCGTGATGTCCACCATGGCCGCCGAGGCGCACGCGCGCCCGATTCCGGCCAGGACCATCGACGGCAGCGGATGCCAGGTGCCGAGGTCCGCGCGGGCCCGGCCGGCCGCGTAGAGAACGCTGATCACGGCGGCGTCCGGCGGCTCGGGCGCGGCGAGGGCGCGGGGCGCCGGACGGTGTTGCGGACATTTCGGACTCTGATTGATCGTGGGCAGAGGCTGGGAAGGCCCGGTCGAAGTATTCTCTTCGGGATAGACGTAGTTCAGTTCACTAAGGGAAGTCTCTTAGTGTGCTAGGAAATTGGGATGGGAAGTCAATGCCGGAGAACTCCCGTTCGCCGCTGATCGCACGCATCCAGGAGGCTCTGCGGGCCTACACCGCCAACTCGGTGCTGTTCAGCCAGGCCATCGCCGACCGGCTGGGGCTGAACGCGACCGACGCCCGCTGCCTGGACATCCTGAGCAGGACCGGGCCCATCACGGCGGGCCAGCTCGCCGAGCTGACCGGCCTCACGACCGGCGCCATCACGGGCGTCGTCGACCGCCTGGAGAAGCCGGGCTACGTCCGCCGGGTCCGCGACGCGGAGGACCGCCGCCGCGTGATCATCGTGCCGATCCCCGAGAACGAACTGCCGATCCACGCCTCGCTGGAGGCGACCGGCCGGCGGGTGGAGGAGTTGCTCGAGGCCTACGACGAGGACCAGCTCGCCGTCATCCTCGACTTTCTCAGCCGCTCGGTGGCCATGGCCCCGTCCGAGATCGGTGGCGTGCGCGACGTGACCGGCCACGTCGCCGTCCGCGGCCGGTAGCGCGCCCGGGGGTCCGCTCCCAAGCTCCGCGGACCTCCGGATGAATGTTTCATCGGATCCGCGTGTACGGCGGGATGCGCGGAGGCGGACGCCGCCGAGTTTGCCGAGGCCAGCGGGCGGAAGCCGCGGCCGGGCCGGAAGCGGGTCTGCCGTGCGGGCGCCCCCGCGTGCAATGTGCTGTACATCCTCCTGAAACGACCTGACTATGGGAGCGCTCCCACCGCCGGATGTCGAGCGGGGCGCTGCTTGGCCGTCTCAAGAAGGCGGCGGACCCATAAGTTTCATAAGGGAGAAAACAGACGATGGGACCCCACAAGAGTTCCTGGCGTCGAGCCTTCACGGCGGTGGCAGTCCTACTGCTCTCCGCCGTCGGGCTCGCCGTCAGCCAGACCTCGGCGCACGCCGCGGTCGCCTGCGAGGTCACCTACCAGAAGGCATGGGAAGGCGGCAACGGGTTCGGCGGGAACATCACGATCAAGAACCTGGGCGACCCCCTGACGTCCTGGGCGCTGACCTTCGCCTTCCCCGGAAGCCAGCAGGTGACCAACGGCTGGAGCGCCGACTGGTCGCAGTCCGGGAGCAACGTGACGGCCCGAAGCCTGTCCTACAACGGCTCCCAGGCCACCGGCGCCTCCTGGACGCTGGGCTTCAACGGCACGTTCGGCGGCACGAACGCCAACCCCACCACGTTCGCCATCAACGGGACGACCTGCACCGGCCAGGGCGGCCCCGGCCCGCAGCAGGGCCTGATCGTCACCCCCACCTCGGTCAGCGTCCCCGAGGGCGGCACCGCGACGTACTCGGTGAAGCTCGCCGCGCAGCCCACCTCCAACGTCACGGTGACCTCCACCGCGGGCAGCGGTGACACCGACATCACCGTCTCCGGCGGATCGAGCCTGACCTTCACCTCGGCGAACTGGAACACCGCGCAGATCGTCACGCTGGCCGCCGCGCAGGACGCCGACACCACCAACGGCTCGCGTACGATCACCGTCTCCTCTGCGGGGCTGACCTCGGTCACGGTGACCGCCACCGAGGCCGACGACGACACCGGCGGCGGCGACCCCGGCACGCACGTGGACAACCCGTACGCCGGCGCAACCGGCTACGTGAACTCCGACTGGTCGGCCAAGGCCGCCGCCGAGCCGGGCGGCTCCGCCGTGGCGAACATCTCCACCGGCGTGTGGCTGGACCGCATCGCCGCCATCGCCGGCACCTCCAGCGCCAAGGGTCTCGCCGCGCACCTCGACGCAGCCCTCCAGCAGGACGCCGCCAACGGCAGCGCGCCGCTGACCATCCAGTTCGTCATCTACAACCTGCCGAACCGCGACTGCTCCGCCCTGGCCTCCAACGGTGAGCTGAAGATCTCCGAGAACGGCCTGAACCGCTACAAGACCGAGTACATCGACCCGATCGCCGCGATCATGGGCCAGTCCAAGTACTCGCAGCTTCGCATCGTGACGATCATCGAGATCGACTCGCTGCCGAACCTCATCACCAACACCAACGTCGCCGCGTGCCAGGAGGCGCAGCAGAGCGGCGCCTACGTCCAGGGTGTGCAGTACGCCCTGAACAAGCTGCACGCGATCCCGAACGCCTACACCTACATCGACGCCGCCCACCACGGCTGGCTCGGCTGGGACACCAACTTCGGCCCGTCGGCGCAGCTCTTCGCCAGCACGGTCCGTGGCGCCACCGCAGGCTTCGCCAGCGTCGACGGCTTCATCACCAACACCGCCAACTACTCCGCGCTGACCGAGCCGTACTTCACCATCAACAGCCAGCCGGGCGGCCAGTCGGTGCGCCAGTCCCGCTGGGTCGACTGGAACTTCTACGTCGACGAGCTCAGCTACGCCCAGGCGTTCCGCCAGCGGCTCATCACCGAGGGCTTCTCGTCCAACATCGGCATGCTGATCGACACCTCCCGCAACGGCTGGGGCGGCGCGGCCCGGCCGACCCGCGCCAGCACCTCGACCGACGTCAACACCTTCGTCAACGAGTCCCGCGTCGACCGGCGCATCCACGCCGGCAACTGGTGCAACCAGAGCGGCGCCGGCCTCGGCGAGCGTCCCCGCGCCAACCCGGCCACCGGTCTGGACGCCTACGTCTGGATCAAGCCCCCGGGCGAGTCGGACGGCTCCAGCTCGGAGATTCCGAACAACGAGGGCAAGGGCTTCGACCGGATGTGCGACCCGACCTACACCGGCAACGCCCGCAACGGCAACAACCTGACCGGGGCGCTGCCCAACGCGCCGATCTCCGGCCAGTGGTTCTCGGCGCAGTTCCGCCAGCTCCTCGCCAACGCCTACCCGTCCATCCCCTGACCCTGAACTCCCTAGCCCCTGAACAGCAGGGCCCCGCCACGCGGCACCGTGGCGGGGCCCTGTTCATGGCCGCGCCTCCGGCACGGCGGAGGCGCGGCCATTTAGGCGCACCGAACGGGCCCATAGCCTCACTCCGCTCGGCGGGTTCGGGGCGTCCATGTCCGAGATCGATGGGGGACAGCCACGAGGCGCACGCGCGCGGCGGCCGTACCACTCCGGCCGCGGCATGCCATGGCCGGCCGCTGTCCCCCTGAGCGCGGCGACGGCGGAGCCCGGCCCGAACGCGCTGCACGGCACCCTCCAACGGCCCCTGGACGGGGCTCGTCGCGGGTGACCGGCCATCGCACGCCCCCACGTCACTGGTCCTCCCCGGACGTCGGGAGATATATCCGCAGCTCATCGGCATAAATCGGCCTATGGGCGGCATTGGCCTCGACCCCGCAGGCCTGGCCGCGCTCCATCGGATCCTCGCCGCCCTCGCCCGTCGGTGAGATCCGCCCGGCGCGCCGGGATGGTGGCCGCGGCAGGTGATGAGGCGGTCAGTGGTCGCGGTGGGTGATCAGGTCGGCCAGGGCGTGCAGCTCGGCCGCGGCGCGCGGGGCCGGGGAGGCGACGGCGAGGTGGCCGAGGGCCTCGCGCAGCAGCTCGTCGGCCTGCCGCAGGCTCCAGGCGCGCCCGCCCGCGAGCTCGACCAGCTCGGCGGCGCGCACGAGATCGGACCCCGACGGCGCCTCCTCGCGCCCGTACAGCGCGGCCAGCTCGTCGCCGGCCGGTGACCCGGACGTGAGAGCCGCGACGACGGGCAGCGACTTCTTCCGGTTGCGCAGGTCGGAGTGGATGGGCTTGCCGGTCACCGCGGGGTCGCCCCAGATGCCGAGCAGATCGTCCACGAACTGGAACGCCAGGCCGAGGCGGTCGCCGAACGCGCGCAGGTGCTCGACGCGCTCGGCGGTGGCGCCGCCGAACAGGGCGCCCAGGGAACAGGACGCGCCGAGGAGGGCTCCGGTCTTGCCCTCGGCCATGGTGAGGCATTCCTGGAGGCCGACGTCGTCCCGCGTCTCGAACGACGTGTCGGCGCTCTGGCCCTCGATCAGGTCCAGGACGGCGGCGCCGAGCAGGCGCGCGCCCTCGGCGGAGGCCGGATGGCCGCTCGCGGCGAGGACGTCGAAGGCGAGCGTGAGCAGCGCGTCGCCGGCGAGGATCGCGCCGCTCACCCCGAACAGGCTCCACGCGGTCGGGCGGTGCCGCCGGGTCACATCGTGGTCCATCACGTCGTCGTGCAGGAGCGAGAAGTTGTGCACCAGCTCGACGGCGACCGCCGCCGGGACCGCCGTGCCGGGAACGGCGCCGACCGCCTCGGCGGCCATCAGCGTCAGCGCGGGGCGGACGGCCTTCCCGCCGCCGCCCGCCGAGGGCATGCCGTGCTGGTCGAGCCATCCGAAGTGGTATCCCGCGATCCGCCGCATCGACGGGGACAACGTCTCGACGGTGGTCCGCAGAGCGGGACCGACCTGCTCACGGCTCCAGGCCAGCACTTCGTGTGCCTGCCGGCCCGTGGTCATCACCCTGGCCATGCGCGCCCCTTCCGTCCGAGTCCGGACCCGGCGCACTGGGGGGAGGGCGCCGGGGAAGATTCTCATCGACTTCATCACATTTACCGGGGGCGATCTCCGTCATGTCCGCAGAAGCCTGGCGTCCCTGGCCGGGACGGCGGGAGCGGGCGGGAGAACGGCCCCTTGTTTTCCCCGTATTTCGTGGCTCGTGGCCGGTTCGGTCGCGGGCTCAGTGGCCGATTTCGACGTTCTCGAGAACGCCGAGCGCGTCGGGGACCAGGACGGCGGCGGAGTAGTAGGTGGAGACGAGGTAGGAGATGACGGCCTGGTCGTTGATGCCCATGAAGCGGACATTCAGGCCGGGTTCGTACTCGTCGGGAAGGCCGGTGTAGTGCAGGCCGATGACGCCTTCGTCCTCCTGCCCGGTACGCATGACCAGGATCGAGGTCGTGCCGGTGTCGCTGATGGGGATCTTGTCGCAGGGCAGCAGGGGGACCCCGCGCCAGGAAGCGACGGTCTGGCCTTCCAGCTCGCTCGTCTGGGGGTAGATGCCCCGGCGGCTGCACTCGCGGCCGAACGCGGCGATGGTGAGCGGGTGGGCCAGGAACAGGTGTGACCGGCGGCGCCTGCACAGGAGGTCGTCGAGGTCGTCGGGGGTGGGTGGGCCGGTGCGGGTGTGGATGCGTTGTTTGAGGTCGGCGTTGTTGAGGAGGCCGAATTCGGGGTTGTTGATGAGTTCGTGTTCTTGGCGTTCGCGGAGGGCTTCGATGGTGAGGCGGAGTTGTTGGTGGGTTTGGTTCATGGGCTGGTTGTAGAGGTCGGCGACGCGGGTGTGGATGCGGAGGATGGTTTGGGCGACGGAGAGTTCGTATTCGCGGGGGGTGGTTTCGTAGTCGACGAAGGTGCCGGGGAGGTGGGGTTCTCCTTGGTGGCCTGAGGTGATTTGGATGAGTGCTTCGCCGTGTTTGTTTTGTGGGGGTTTGGGGGTGTCTTGTTGTGTTTGGAGGTGGTTGCGGAGGGTTTGGGATTGGGCGAGGAGTTCGTTGAAGGCTTGGCGGGTGAGGGTGAGGGTGGTGGTGGGGGTGACGGCCTGGATGGTGTGGTCCCAGGTGGGGGTGGGTGTGGTGGTGGTGAGGGTGTGGTCGCCGTAGTAGTCGCCGTCGGCGAGGACGGCCAGGGTGGTGGAGTCGCCGTAGGGGCCGGTGCCGATTTTGTTGACCTTGCCGTGGGCGATGAGGATGAGGCGGTCGGCGGGTTGGCCGGTTTGGGTGATGGTGTCGCCGGGGTCGTGGGTGGTTTGGGTGAAGCGGTTGGCGAGGGCTTCGAGGGTGGAGTCGTCGTCGAAGTGGCGTAGCAGGGGGAGTTCGCGGAGTTCTGGGGGGATGACGCGGATGTCGGTGCCTTGGCTGGTGAAGCTGAGGCGTCCGTCTCCGATGGCGTAGGACAGGCGGCGGTTGACGCGGAAGGTGCCGCCGCTGGTGTGGATCCAGGGGAGCATGCGGAGCAGCCATCGGGAGGAGATGTTCTGCATCTGTGGCTGCGACTTGGTCGTCGTGGCCAGGTTGCGTGCGGCCGCGGTGGCCAGGGCTTGTTGTGCCTGGGCCTGGTCGCCGCCGGGCGTTATATCGGTTGTCTCGGTCACAACCCACACCAATCACTGAGGCGCCGCGAACCACCGGTCGGCGCGGTATCGGGAGGAGAAATACGAGACCCCGGCGACCCGCCGGGCCGGGAGGCCGTGGCGGGTCCGCGGGGCGGTGTACGCGATGGCCGGTTCAGTGGCCGATTTCGACGTTCTCCAGGATGCCGAGCGCGTCGGGGACCAGGACGGCGGCGGAGTAGTAGGTGGAGATGAGGTACGACATGATCGCCTGGTCGCTGATGCCCATGAAGCGCACCGACAGGCCGGGCTCGTACTCGTCGGGGAGACCGGTCTGGTGCAGGCCGATGACGCCCTGGTTGTGCTCGCCGGTACGCATGAGAAGGATCTTGCTGGTCCGGCTCTCGGTGATCGGGATCTTGTTGCACGGCAGGATCGGGACGCCGCGCCAGGACGGGATCGAGTGGCCGTGCAGGTCGGTGCTCTGCGGGTAGACGCCCCGGCGGCTGGCCTCGCGCCCGAACGCCGCGATCGTCAGCGGGTGGGCGAGGAAGAACGCCGGCTCCTTCCACACCTGGGCGAGCAGGTCGTCGAGGTCGTCGGGGGTGGGGGGGCCGGTGCGGGTGTGGATGCGTTGTTTGAGGTCGGCGTTGTTGAGGAGGCCGAATTCGGGGTTGTTGATGAGTTCGTGTTCTTGGCGTTCGCGGAGGGCTTCGATGGTGAGGCGGAGTTGTTGGTGGGTTTGGTTCATGGGCTGGTTGTAGAGGTCGGCGACGCGGGTGTGGATGCGGAGGATGGTTTGGGCGACGGAGAGTTCGTATTCGCGGGGGGTGGTTTCGTAGTCGACGAAGGTGCCGGGGTGGTGGGGTTCTCCTTGGTGGCCTGAGGTGATTTGGATGAGTGCTTCGCCGTTTTTGTTTTGTGGGGGTTTGGGGGTGTCTTGTTGTGTTTGGAGGTGGTTGCGGAGGGTTTGGGATTGGGCGAGGAGTTCGTTGAAGGCTTGGCGGGTGAGGGTGAGGGTGGTGGTGGGGGTGACGGCCTGGATGGTGTGGTCCCAGGTGGGGGTGGGTGTGGTGGTGGTGAGGGTGTGGTCGCCGTAGTAGTCGCCGTCGGCGAGGACGGCCAGGGTGGTGGAGTCGCCGTAGGGGCCGGTGCCGATTTTGTTGACCTTGCCGTGGGCGATGAGGATGAGGCGGTCGGCGGGTTGGCCGGTTTGGGTGATGGTGTCGCCGGGGTCGTGGGTGGTTTGGGTGAAGCGGTTGGCGAGGGCTTCGAGGGTGGAGTCGTCGTCGAAGTGGCGTAGCAGGGGGAGTTCGCGGAGTTCTGGGGGGATGACGCGGATGTCGGTGCCTTGGCTGGTGAAGCTGAGGCGTCCGTCTCCGATGGCGTAGGACAGGCGGCGGTTGACGCGGAAGGTGCCGCCGCTGGTGTGGATCCAGGGGAGCATGCGGAGCAGCCATCGGGAGGAGATGTTCTGCATCTGTGGCTGCGACTTGGTCGTCGTGGCCAGGTTGCGTGCGGCCGCGGTGGCCAGGGCTTGTTGTGCCTGGGCCTGGTCGCCGCCGGGCGTTATATCGGTTGTCTCGGTCACAACCCACACCACCAATCCGTAGAGCCTTGAACGGGGGAAACGATCGCCTGGATTAGTCCGGCCCGGGAGGCCGTGCGCAGTGAGTTCGTGTCGTCGGCGTGCTTGAGCGTGTACCTGATTCCGGGCGCGGTTGACCGCCGATCGACGGGGTGCGAATCCGTTGTCGCCGTTGACCGCTCATCGGAATTGTCGTAAGAATGTCGTGCGTGAATGGTCGAACGCTACGTGGGCTGTTCGCCGTGAGAGGAGTCGTCGGTTTGTCGCGGGGGTTGACGTGCGGACGCTCTGCCGTTGTGCGTGTTGTTCATGGTCGCCGGGCCGCTGCAATTATGCGGTGCCGATCTTTCGCGTGTCAATTGCTGGTCCGCGTTGGTTGACTCGTGGTTTGCGATAGTGCGAATCTACGGAAAAGAAGGCTGACGCCAGATATTTCGGAACAGAGGGGTCGTTTCCGAATAGCTCGGTCAAATGCCACTTATGCCCCACCGGTCGGTGTCTCTAACCCCACCGGGCGCCCGGTGTCCGGCGGGCGAGGGGCCCGGCGGGCGGGAAGCGTAGGCTCTGTATGACGGCCCAGGTCCGCCCGGTGGCGACATCGGCACCGGCACAGACGCCGGAGTCGCCGGCGGCGTCTGTGCGCGCAGGGTGGTCCGCCTCCGAGCACGTTAGGGGCCAGCCATGTCCGACCACCTGTTCCGCGACCGCAGAGACGCCGGTCGCGCGCTGGCGGGGCTGCTCGACCGATATCGAGGTGAGCCGGACGTCCTCGTCCTCGCCCTGCCGCGCGGCGGAGTCCCCGTCGGCTTCGAGGTGGCCAGAGCGCTGGGCGCGCCCCTCGACGTCTTCCTCGCCCGCAAGCTCGGCGTGCCCGGCCAGGAGGACCTGGCGATGGGCGCGGTCGCCGGCGACGGCGTGATCGCGCTCGACGACGACGTCATCCGCGGCCTCGCCATCCCCGCCGAGGTGGTGGAGCACGTCGCCGACTGGGAGGGCCGCGAGATCCCCCGCTGGGAACGGCACTTCCGGCAGGACCGCCCGCCGCGCCCGATCGAGGGCCGGGTGGTGATCCTGGTGGACGACGGCCTGAGCACCGGGGCCGCCCTGCGCGCCGCCGTCAAGGCGCTGCGCCGCTCGGGCCCGGCGCGGGTCGTGGTCGCCCTCCCGGCCGTCGCCCAGGCCACCTGCGAGGACCTGACCGCGCAGGCGGACGAGGTCGTCTACGCCACCACGCCCTCGCCGTTCTTCGCCGTCGACCAGTCCTACTGGGACTTCGCCGAGATCACCGTCGAGGACGTCCGGGACCTGCTGCGCGCGTCGGCGGCCGCGCTGCCCGCCCGGGCCGGGCCGCCGGGCTCCGGCGAGGTCGCGGCCGTGCGCGCGGAGGCGCTGCCGACGGCGGACGGCGTCCCGCACCCGGACGTGCTCGCCGACGTGGTCGGGGACGCGCGCCTGGTGCTCGTCGGCGGCGCCTCCCACGGCACGCACGAGTTCCACGCGGCCCGCGCCGCCATGACCCGGTGGCTCATCGAGGAGAAGGGCTTCTGCGCCGTCGCGGTGCAGGCCGACTGGCCCGACGCCTACCGGGTCAACCGGTACGTCCTCGGGCACGGCCACGACGCCACGCCCGAGGAGGCGCTGCGCGGCTTCCGCCGCTTCCCGGTGTGGATGTGGCGCAACACCGTGGTGCTCGGCTTCGTCGCCTGGCTGCGCGAGCACAACGACCGGATCCTCGGGGAGCACCCGCACAAGACCGGCTTCTACGGGCTCGACATGTTCGGGATGCACCAGGCGATGCGCGAGATCGTCGCCCATCTGGAGGGCGTGGACCCGGCCGCCGCCGCGTGCGCGCGCGAGCGTTACGCCTGCTTCGACCACCTCGGCAGCGGCGAGGCCCAGGCGTACGGCTTCACGGCGGCCTGCGGGGCCGGGGAGGACTGCGAGGACGAGGTGGTCGAACTCCTGGTGGGCCGGCGGCGCGATGCGATGCGGTCGGTGCGGCGCCAGGGGCTGCTCCCCGAGGACGAGCTGTTCGTCGCCGAGCTGAACGCGCTGGCGGTGAAGTCGGCGGACGAGCACTATCGTTCGATGTTCTCCGGGCGGATCGCGTCCTGGAACCTGCGCGAACGGCACATGGCCGACACGCTGGACGCCCTGCTGGAGCACCTGGGCCGTCACCGGGAACGCCCGGCGAAGATCGTGGTGTGGGCCCACAACGCGCACGTCGGCGACGCGCGCGCCACCGAGGCGGCCTGCCGCGGGGAGATCGACCTCGGCGGGCTCGTCCGCGAACGGCACGGGGACGACTGCCGCATCGTCGGCCTCACCACTTACACGGGCACGGTCACCGCCGCCGACCGCTGGGAGGGGCCGGCCGGGCGCAAGTGGCTGAGGCCGGCCCTGTCCGACAGCGTGGAGGAGCTCTTCCACGAGGTGGGGGAGAAGGAGTTCCTCGCCGCGTTCAGGACGGCGCCGCGCACGCGCGACGTGCTGGGCTCCGCGCGGCTGGAGCGCATGGTGGGCGCCGTCTACCGCCCGCGCTCGGAGCGCAGGAGCCACTACTTCCGCGCCCGGCTGGCCGACCAGTTCGACGCCGTCGTCCACGTGGACGAGACCCGGGCCGTGGAGCCCCTGGACGACGCGGCGCGCTGGGCGGCCGGGGAGCTTCCCGAGACCTACCCCGCAGGCGTCTGAGTGTGAGGAGGACGCGATGACAGTCACCGAAACCGTCTCGATTCCCGCGGCCGGGGTCTCGCTCGACGCGGACGTCGTGGTGCCGCGCCCCGCCCATGGTGTGGTGCTGTTCGTGCACGGCAGCGGCAGCGGCCGGCGCAGCCCCCGCAACCGTCATGTGGCGGTCGAGCTCCAGGTCGCGGAGCTGGCGACCGTCCTGGTGGACCTGCTGACCCCCGAGGAGGAGCGGGTGGACTCCCTCACGGCGGCGCTGCGGTTCGACATCGGCCTGCTGGCGGAGCGGGTGGTCGCGCTGGTCGACTGGGCAGGGCGGCACGGGCCGCTGGCCGAGCTCGGCATCGGGCTCTTCGGCGCGAGCACGGGCGCGGCGGCGGCGCTGGTCGCCGCGGCGGAGCGGCCCGTCTCGGTGCAGGCGCTCGTGTCGCGGGGCGGCCGTCCGGATCTGGCCGGCGACCACCTGCGCCGGGTACGCCAGCCGACCCTGCTGATCGTCGGCGAGCTCGACCCGGTGGTGATCGAGCTGAACCGCGAGGCGATGGAGCTGCTGAAGGGCGAGACGGCCTTCGCCGTGGTCGCGGGCGCCACGCACCTGTTCGAGGAGCCCGGAGCCCTGGACCAGGTGGCGCACCTGGCCCGCGACTGGTTCCGCCGTCGCCTGAAGAGCGTGCCGCACCGCCAGATCCATCCCCTGACGTAGCCGCCCGGTACTTCGGACGGGCGTGCAGGAAGATCGTTGATCGGACGACGCAGGGCGTATCGGGGTGAGACCGCCTAGGTGCCGCGATCAACCCTTTGCTTCATGTTGTCCCGCTTAGGGTGTCGGTCCCGTGCGTACGCACCGTAGCCTGGCGACTACGGTACATAACGGAGCGTACACATGCCTGTGACATCCAGCACGCGCCTGGCCGTCGGCGAGGCGTTCGCCCGGCGGGAAGCCGCGGGCCGCCGCCTGGCGGAGGACGCGGAGCGCATCGCGCAAGCGTGTCGCGACATGGCGGCGAGATTCCACCAGGGCGGCAAGCTGATCGTCTTCGGCAACGGGGGCGCGGGCACGGACGCCTCGCACGTCGCGGTGGAGTTCATGCATCCGGTCGTCGTGGGCAAGCGGGCGCTGCCGGCGATGGCCCTCGGCAACGACGCCGCCACGGTCACGGGCGTGAGCGCACGCGAGGGGTTCTCCGAGGTCTTCGCCCACCAGATACGGCACTGGGCGGACCCGGCGGACATCGCGCTCGGGATCTCGCCCGACGGCCGGTGTGCCAACGTTCTGCTCGGGCTGGAGACGGCCCGCGAGCTGGGTCTGTACACGATGGGCCTCGTGGGCGGCGACGGCGGCGCGGTGGCGCGGAGCCCGGCCGTCGACCAGGCGCTGATCGCCAGGTCCTGCGACCCGGCGGTGGTGAAGGAAATCCACGTCACCACCTACCACGTGCTGTGGGAGCTGGTTCATGTCTTCTTCGCCCAGACCGTCCCGCCCGGGCCCGCCAGGACCCCGGCCGTCGAGCCCGAGGCCGCCGCGCGCGGTGGCGCGGAGGCGGTGAGATGAGCGAGCGCCAGGACCCGCGCGCGGACGCCTGCCTGACCTGCTCGGACGAGGCGCTGCCCGCCCGCGTGCTCCGGCTGACCGGCTCCGGCCTCGCGGTCGTGAGGGTCCGGGGAACCGCGTGCGTGGAGGGCGCCGAGGAGGCCGAGGAGGTCGAGGAGCAGGTGAGCGTCGCCCTGGTCGACTGCGGGCCCGGCGACACGGTCCTCGTGCACGCCAAGGAGGCCATCGCCGTGATCGCCAAGGGCGGCGGCGCCGATGATGGACAGGGCCATGGTTGAGGAGGCGCGCGCCGAGGCGGTGCGGCGTCTCTACCCGTTCCTGTACGGCGGCGGGGACGCGGACAGCCGCGCGCCCGCGGAGGACGGCTGCCGGGGGCGTACCGCCGGCGGCACGGACCCGGCGCGGCGGACGGCCGGGCACGCGGTCTGGTCCACCGAGGTGAAGGCCGACGAGATCGTGCGGCTGCGCCGCCAGGTGGGGGAGATGTACGCCGACCGGCTGGCCGTGTGCGCCGCCGAGATGGCGGAGCGGTTCGCCGCCGGGGGCAGGCTCTTCACGTTCGGCAACGGCGGCAGCAGCACGGACGCGCAGGAGATGGCGACCTGCTACCTCAACCCGCCGTACGGCCGCCCGCTGCCCGCGCTGTCGCTGACCGCCGACGTCGCCGTGGTGACCGCCCTGTCCAACGACGTCGGGTTCGACGTCGTCTTCGCCCGGCAGATCGCCGCCTACGGCCGGCCCGGTGACATGGCCGTCGGCCTGTCGACCAGCGGCGGCTCCCTCAACCTCGTGCAGGCGTTCCAGGAGGCCGGCCGCGTCGGCATGCTGACGGCCGGCCTCGCCGGCTACCAGGGCGGGCGGCTCGCCGAACTGGCCGAGCTCGACGTGCTGGACCACCTGTTCGTCATCCCGTCCTCGTCGGTGCACCGCATCCAGGAGGCGCAGACGACGGTCTACCACGTGCTCTGGGAGATCACCCAGCGGCTGCTGGACCCCGGTGACGGGGCGGGGCCGCCGGGAGGGTGACCGCCCGGAGGCGCCGGGTGAGGCCTCGGCCTCGTCCAAGTCCGGCCGAGGGGCCGGGAGATCGGGAAGAACGGGGAGGCGATATGGCAACGACGGCGAAGGCAGCGGGTGGCGCGGAGCGCGAACAGGACGAGCCCGTCGTCCACATCCTCTGGCTGAACGCGGGGATGAGCTGCGACGGCGACTCCGTCGCGCTCACCGCGGCGATGCAGCCGGCAATCGAGGACATCTTCCTCGGCACCCTTCCCGGGCTGCCGAAGGTCGACGTCCACTGGCCGCTGCTGGACATGCACAGCGGGCCGATGCAGGGGTCCGACGCCATGATCGAGTGGTACTTCATGGCGGCCGAGGGCGGCCTGGAGCCGTTCGTGCTGGTCGTCGAGGGGTCGGTCCCGAACGAGTCGATCAAGCAGGAGGGCTACTGGTCGGGGTTCGGCAACAATCCCGAGACCGGCCAGCCGATGACCCTGCCCGAGTGGCTCGACCGCCTCGCGCCGCAGGCCACCGCGATCATCGCGGCGGGCACGTGCGCGACGTACGGCGGCATCCACGCCATGGCGGGCAACCCGACCGGCTCGATGGGCGTGGCCGACTACCTCGGCTGGGAGTGGCGGTCGAAGGCCGGCGTGCCGATCGTCAACGTGCCGGGCTGCCCGATCCAGCCGGACAACATGTCCGAGACCATGCTGTACCTGCTCTACCAGCTCAACGGGCAGGCCCCGATGATCCCGCTGGACGAGGCGCTGCGCCCGACCTGGCTGTTCGGTCAGACCGTCCACGAGGGCTGCGACCGGGCCGGGTACTACGAGCAGGGCCAGTTCACCCTCGAGTACGGCGCGCCGCAGTGCCTGGTCAAGATCGGCTGCTGGGGTCCGGTCGTCAAGTGCAACGTCCCCAAGCGCGGATGGATGGCCGGCATCGGCGGCTGCCCGAACGTGGGCGGCATCTGCATCGCCTGCACGATGCCCGGCTTCCCCGACAAGTTCATGCCGTTCATGGACGAGCCGCCCGGGGCCCGCGTGTCCTCGACGGTCAGCGCCATGTACGGCGGCGTCGTCCGCAGGCTGCGCGACATCACGTTCAGGACAGTCGACAAGGAGCCGAAGTGGCGGGCCAAGGGCCGCGCGCTGCTGACCGGCTACAAGGCCCCGTGGAGCTGACATGACGACCTCACAGGAGCGCAACAGCGACCTCGTCGAGATGGCCTGGGACCCGATCACGCGGATCGTCGGCAGCCTGGGCATCTACGCCAAGATCGACTTCGCCAAGAAGGAGGTCGCGGAGTGCTACAGCACCTCGTCGATCTTCCGCGGCTACAGCATCTTCATGAAGGGCAAGGACCCGCGCGACGCGCACTTCATCACCAGCCGGATCTGCGGCATCTGCGGGGACAACCACGCGACCTGCTCGGTGTACACGCAGAACATGGCCTACGGGGTGCGCCCGCCCGCGCTCGCCGAGTGGATCATCAACCTGGGCGAGGCGGCCGAGTACATGTTCGACCACACCATCTACCAGGAGAACCTGGTGGGGGTCGACTACTGCGAGAAGATGGTCCGCGAGACCAACCCCGGCGTCTGGGAGCTCGCCCAGCGCACCGAGTGCCCGCACGCCGGCGAGCACGGCTTCCGCACCATCGCCGACATCATGCGCTCGCTGAACCCGCTGGAGGGCGAGTTCTACCGCGAGGCCCTGGTGATGAGCCGCCTCACGCGCGAGATGTTCTGCCTGATGGAGGGCCGCCACGTCCACCCCTCCACGCTGTACCCCGGCGGGGTCGGCACGGTCGCGACGGTGCAGGTCTTCACCGACTACCTGACCCGGCTCATGCGCTACGTCGAGTTCATGAAGAAGGTCGTGCCGATGCACGACGACCTGTTCGACTTCTTCTACGAGGCGCTGCCCGGGTACGAGCAGGTGGGACGGCGGCGGGTGATGCTCGGGTGCTGGGGCTCGCTCAACGACCCCGCGTACTGCGACTACACCTACGACAACATGAACGCCTGGGGTCACCGGATGTTCGTCACCCCCGGCATCATCGTCGACGGGAACCTCGTCACCAACGACCTGGTCGACATCAACCTCGGCATGCGCATCCTGCTCGGCAGCTCGTACTACGACGACTGGCAGGACCAGGAGCCGTTCGTCACCCACGACCCGCTCGGCAACCCGGTCGACATGCGGCACCCGTGGAACCAGCACACCATTCCGCGGCCGCAGAAACGCGACTTCAAGGACAAGTACAGCTGGGTCATGTCGCCCCGCTGGTTCGACGGCAAGGACCTGCTGCCGCTGGACACCGGCGGCGGGCCGCTCGCGCGGCTGTGGTCCACCGCGCTGAACGGCAAGGTCGACATCGGCTACGTCAAGGCCACGGGCACCGGCGTGCGGATCACCCTGCCGAAGACGGCGACCCTCCCGGAGAAGACCCTGGAGTGGAAGATCCCACACTGGAACGGCGAGCCGCTGTCCAACGCCCTGGAGCGCAACCGGGCCAGGACCTACTTCCAGGCGTACGCCGCCGCCTGCGCGGTGTACTTCGCCGAGCAGGCGCTGGACGAGGTCCGGCGCGGGCACACCCAGACCTGGGAGCCGTTCGAGGTGCCCGAGGAGGCCATCTCCTGCGGGTTCACCGAGGCGGTGCGCGGCCTCCTGTCCCACCACATGGTGATCAGGAACGGCAGGATCGCCAACTACCACCCGTACCCGCCGACGCCGTGGAACGCCAGCGTCCGCGACAGCAACGGCGTGCCGGGCCCGTACGAGGACGCCGTGCAGAACACGCCCATCTTCGAGGAGAACCCGCCGGAGAGATTCAAGGGCATCGACATCATGCGCACGGTCCGCAGCTTCGACCCCTGCCTTCCGTGCGGGGTGCACATGTACCTCGGTGGGGGCAGGGAAGTGCGCAAGCTGCACAGCCCCCACGCGTTCGGTGCGAGCTGACCCGCCGGGCGCCCCCCGCCCGGTCACCGCAGGCCCGGTCACCGCAGGCCCGGTCGTTGCGGGCCCGGTTGTTGCAGGCCCGGTTGTTGCAGGCACGTCGCCGGCTCCCGGGGCCGGCGGCGCGCCCGCCTTCGACGTGCGCCGCGCGGGCGAGCGCGCCGAGGCGTTGATCGACGAGCTCGGCGCGCTCGCCGACCCGGCCGCCCGGGGCAAGGCCGAGGAGCTCGTGCGCCTGCTCGTCGGCTTGTACGGCGCGGGCCTCGAACGGGTGATGGACGTCGTCGTGGACTGCGACGCGGGCGAGGTGCTGCGCCGGCTGACCGCCGACGATGTCGTGTCCGGCCTGCTCGTCCTGCACGACCTGCACCCGCTGGGCGCCGAGGAACGCGTCCGCGCCGCGCTCGACGGCGTCCGTCCCTACCTCGGACTGCACGAGGGCGGGGTGGAACTGCTCGGCGTGGACGGCGGGGTGGTGCGGCTGCGCCTATCCGGGAGCTGTCACGGGTGCGCGTCCTCGCGGGTCACCGTGAACGACGCCATCGAGCGCGCGGTGCTCGGGGCCGCGCCCGAGGTGTCCCGGGTCGAGGTCGAAGGGGTGGCGGACACCCCGTCGCCGCTGCTGCAGATCGGGCGCAGGCCGCCCGGGCCGTGCCCGGTGCCCGAGGAGGCCGCGCCATGACCGCCGGCCGGGAGACGGCGCCCGGGAGCGCTCCACAGCGGCCCGCACACGCGGGGGCGCCGGGCCCGGCGAGCATGGCCGGGCTGCGCCGCTTCCGCGAGCCCGCGGCGGAGGGCGTGTCGCGGTGCGAGATGTGCGCCGAGCCGCTGGACGAGCGGCACGGCCACGTCGTGAACGTCGAGACCCGGGCGCTGCTGTGCACCTGCCGGGGCTGCTCCCTGCTGATGCCGAGGGGCGGCGGCCCAGGTGCCCGGTACCGGGGCGTTCCCGAGCGCTACCTGTACTTCCCGGCGTTCCGGCTGACCCCGGCGGACTGGGACGAGATGCGGATCCCCGTGCGCACCGCCTTCTTCTTCCGCAACTCGGCGCTGGACCGGTACGTGGGGTTCTACCCGAGCCCGGCCGGGGCCACCGAGTCGCCGCTGCCGCTCGGCGCCTGGGACCGCGTGCTCGACGCCAACCCGGAGGCCGCGCGCCCGCAGCCGGACGTCGAGGCGTACCTGGTGGACCGCCGTCCCGAGGGTTTCGTCTGCCATCTGGTGCCGATCGACGCCTGCTACGAGCTGGTCGGCCTCGTCCGGCTGCACTGGAAGGGGTTCGACGGCGGCCGTGAGGCGTGGCAGGCCATCGACGGCTTCTTCGCGAAGCTGCGCGCCCGCGCCGGGGGAGAGGCCAGGGAGGACGACCGTGTCTGAGACCGGCACAGGGATGAACTTCGCGAACGGGACGGGCGCCGGGGCGGCCCCGGGCGCGGGGCCCGACATCGCCTTCCGATGCCTGGGCGTGCGGGCCGACCCGCACGCGGTGTTCCCGACGCTGTGCTTCCGCATCGGCGTCACCGAGCCCGTGGGCGAGTCCGTACACGCCATCGCGCTGCACACGCAGATCCGGATCGAGCCGCAGGGCCGCCGCTACGACGTCGGCGAGAGCGCCCTGCTCGCGGACCTGTTCGGGGACCCGTCCCGGTGGGGCGAGACGGTCAGGCCGCTGCGGTTCGCGGACGTGTCGGTCATGGTGCCGAGGTTCACCGGCTCCACCGAGGTCGACCTGCCGGTGCCGTGCGGCTACGACCTGGAGGTCGCGGCAGGGAAGTACTTCGCCTCGCTGGACGACGGCGAGGTGCCGATGCTTCTGCTGTTCAGCGGCACGATCTTCGCCAGGTCCGGGGACGGTTTCGTCGTGCGCCAGATCCCGTGGCACTGCGAGGCCCGCGCGTCGCTGCCCGTGCGGGTGTGGCGCGAGCTGATGGACCGCTACTTCCCCGGCGGCGGCTGGCTGCGGCTGCACCGCGACACGCTGCGGGCGCTGCAGCGGTTCAAGTCCCGCCGCGCCCTGGCGACCTGGGACGAGACGGTCGAGGTCCTGCTCGAGGAGGCGCGCGGATGAGCGCGCGGACGGGTGCGGGGTCGGGCACGGCGGCCGGCATGGCGGCCGGCACGGCCATGGACACCGCCCGCAAGGTCGCCGACGCCGTCCTGTACGAGGGGTACCTGCTGTACCCCTACCGCGCCTCGGCGGCCAAGAACCGGCTGCGCTGGCAGTTCGGGGTGCTCGTCCCGCCCGCGTACGTCGAGACCGCCGAGCCGTCGGCGAGCGTGACCGAGTGCCTGGTCGAGGGGGCCTCGAACGCGCTGGTGCGGGTGCGCCTGCGGTTCCTGCACGTCAAGGAGCGCAGGGTCGAGCGCGCGGAGGGGGACGGCTTCGTTCCGGTGCCCCGCCTGGAGGCGGGCGGCACGACGTACCTGACCTTCGACGAGGCCACCGAGCGCGAGGTCGAGGTCGTGCTCGCCATGCCGGCCCTGCTCGGCGTGGAGCGCACGGTGCCGGTCGCGATCCCCGGGGACCACGCCGAGGAGCCCGTCCCGGCGGGGAACGGGGCCGCGCCGCTCGGACGGGTGGTGACCGAGCACCGGCCGCTGCGGGCCGTGCTGCGGGTGACCGCCGAGAGCGGCGCCGGTCCGTACGGCCTGACGCGGCTGCGCGTCCGGCTGGAGAACGCCACCGCGTGGACCGGCGACGGCACGCGCGAGGGCACCCGCGAGGGCACCCGCGACGGCACCCGCGAACATGCGCTCTTGCGTTCGCTGGTGGCCGCGCACCTGCTCATCGGCGTCACCGCCGGGAGGTTCGTCTCGCTGTCGGACCCGCCCGAGTGGGCGCGGGCCGCCGCGGCGGGCTGCGTCAACGAGAACACCTGGCCCGTGCTGGTGGGCGAGCCGGGGTACCGCGACGTGGTGCTGTCCTCGCCGATCATCCTGTACGACCATCCGCGCGTGGCCCCGGAGAGCCCCGGTGACCTGTTCGACGCGACGGAGATCGACGAGATGCTCCACCTGCGCACCCGGACGCTGACCGAGGACGAGAAGCGGGAGGCGCGGGCGACCGACCCCCGGGCGGCGGAGATCATCCGGATGGCTGGGGACCTGCCGCCCGAGATGATGGAACGGCTGCACGGCGCGATCCGGCACCTGGGCGAGCCCGCGCGGCGCGAGCCCCTGCCGTGGTGGGATCCGATGTCGGAGGCCGAGGTGTCGCCCGGCTCCGACAGCGTGACCGTCGCCGGCGTCGAGGTCGCCCGGGGCAGCCGTGTCCGGCTCTCCCCCGGCAGGCGGCGGGCCGACGCCCACGACATGTTCCTGGCGGGCAGGACCGCCCGTGTGGAGGCCGTGCTGCTCGACGTGGACGGCGCGCGTCACCTGGCCGTCACGCTGGAGGACGACCTCGGGGCCGACCTGCACCGCTCCCACGGCCGCTACCTGTACTTCGCGCCCGACGAGGTGGAGCCGGTGGCGCCGGACGGGGAGGCCGGCGCGTGAACGTCCTGGTGGCGGGGGTGGGGAACGTCTTCCTGGGGGACGACGGCTTCGGCGTGGCGGTCGCGCGCCGCCTGGCCGGGGCGGACCTGCCGGACGGGGTGGTGGTCGGCGACTTCGGCATCCGCGGCGTCCACCTCGCCTACGAGCTGACCGGCGGTGCCTACGACGGCGTGATCCTGCTCGACGCGGTCTCCCGGGGCGGCGCGCCGGGGACGCTGTACGTCCTGCGGCCGGAGCCGGGGGAGGCCCCGCCGGTCTTCGCGGACGCCCACGACATGACCCCGGACGCGGTGCTGGCGCTGACCGGCGCGCTGGGCGGCGGGCCCGGCCGGGTGCTGGTCCTCGGGTGCGAGCCCGCGGACATCTCGCCCGGCATGGAGCTCAGCCCGCCCGTCGCCGAGGCGGTGGGCGCCGCCGCGGACCTGGTGCTCGACCTGGTCCGGGAACAGATGGCCCCGGCGCCGCGCGGCGCCGGCCGGAAGGAGAACGATCACGATGAAGCGTTTGGTGATGCTCTCGGCGCTGGTGGTGGCGGGCGTCATGGTCTACCAGTCGATTCCGGACATCAAGCGGTACATGCAGATCAGGAGCATGTGACCGGCCGGGCGAGCGGCCTCCGGCGAAGCTCGGCAGGACGAACCACTCAAGAAACTCCAACCATTCAAGAAACTCGCACCGCTCAAGACACTCCGGAAACTCAAGCAACTCAAGAAACGAGGTGAAGTGACCGTGCACGAATTCGGGATCGCCGAGTCGATCCTCGCCGCGGTGGAGGGCCGCGCGGACGGCCGCCGGATACGGCGGGCCCGCGTCCAGGTGGGCGCGCTGCTCCATGTCGCCGAGCCGTCGCTCAACGACGCGTTCTCGCTGGTCGCCGAGGGGACGGTGGCCGAGGGTGCCCACCTGGACCTGGTGACGATCCCCGTCCGGCTCACCTGCCGGGCCTGCGGGGACGTCTCCACCTCGGTGGACCCGTACGCGGTATGCCCGCGGTGCGGGGATTCCGATGTCGACTGCGAGGGCGGCGACGATCTCGTCCTCGAATCCATCCAGCTCGCGGAGGCGACCCATGTGCCTGGGGATTCCCGGGGAGATCGTGGAGATTCTGTCGGATCGTCCTGATCTGGCGAAGGTCGACGTGAGTGGCGTCCGCCGCGCCATCAACATCGGCCTGCTGGAGGGGGAGTCCCTCGTCCCGGGGGACTGGATCCTCATCCACGTCGGCTTCGCCCTGTCCAAGATCGACGAGGCGGAGGCCAAGTCGGCGATGGACTTCCTCACCAGCATCGGCCAGGCCTACGAGGACGAGATGGCCGCGCTCCGCGAGTCCATGATCGAAGAGGGGTGAGACCGGTGCGCTACGTCGACGAGTACCGCGACGCCGCCAAGGCCGGGGCGCTCGCCGCCCGGATCGCCGCGCTGTGCGAGCCGGGCCGCACGTACAAGTTCATGGAGGTCTGCGGCGGCCACACCCACACGATCTACAAGCACGGCCTGGAGGACCACCTGCCCTCGATGGTGACGCTGGTGCACGGGCCCGGCTGTCCGGTGTGCGTGATCCCGATGGGCCGGGTGGACGACGCGATCCACATCGCCGAGCAGCCGGGCGTCATCATGACGACCTTCGGCGACATGATGCGCGTGCCCGGCGGGCGGGGCTCCTTCCTGGACGCGACGGCCCGTGGCGCGGACATCCGCATGGTCTACTCGCCGCTGGACGCGCTGAAGATCGCGCGGGAGAACCCGGGCAAGCGGGTCGTCTTCCTGGCGATCGGCTTCGAGACCACGGCCCCGTCCACGGCCATGACCGTCCTGCGCGCGGAGGCCGAGGGCATCGAGAACTTCTCGGTGTTCTGCAACCACGTGACGATCATCCCGGCGATCAAGGCGATCCTGGACTCGCCCGGCCTGCTGCTGGACGGGTTCATCGGCCCCGGCCACGTCTCGACGGTGATCGGCTGCCGCCCGTACGCGTTCATCGCCCGCGACTACGGCCAGCCGTTGGTGGTGGCCGGGTTCGAGCCGCTGGACGTGCTGCAGGCGGTCTACCAGAACCTGCTCCAGCTCTCCGAGGGCCGCGCGGAGGTCGAGAACCAGTACGCCCGGGTCGTGCCGTGGGAGGGCAACCTCAAGGCTCTGGCCGTGATCGACGAGGTGATGGAGCTGCGGCCGACCTTCGAGTGGCGCGGGCTGGGGTTCATCTCGGATTCGGCGCTGCGCGTGCGCGAGCGGTACGCCGCCTTCGACGCCGAGGAGTTGTTCGGCGTCCCCGGCGGGCGGGTGGCCGACCCGCAGGCGTGCCAGTGCGGCGAGGTGCTGAAGGGCGTGCTCAAGCCCTGGGAGTGCAAGGTGTTCGGCACTGCCTGCACCCCGGAGACGCCGATCGGCACGTGCATGGTGTCCTCGGAGGGCGCGTGCGCCGCGTACTACAACTTCGGCAGGTTCTCACGCGACCGGGTCAGGGAGGCGACCCGGACGTGAGCGCGGATGTGGGCCGGGATGTGGGCCCGGATGTGGGCACGGACGTGAGCACGGATACGAGCGGGCGGAAGGGCGGGGCGCCGTGACCGGCGAGGAACAGGTCCTGGAGCGGATCGAACGGGCGCGCCGCCGCAAGGCCCGCGTACGCGAGGATCTCGTCACGCTGGCGCACGGCGCCGGGGGCAAGGCCACGCGCACCCTGGTCGAGGCGGTGTTCCTGGAGTCGTTCGCGAACCCGCTGCTGGCCCCGCTCGGGGACGGCGCCGTGGCGGACGGGCTGGCCTTCACCACCGACTCCTTCGTCGTGACGCCGCTGTTCTTCCCCGGCGGGGACATCGGGGACCTGGCGGTCAACGGCACCGTCAACGACCTGGCGATGTGCGGGGCGAACCCGTCGTACCTGTCGGCGGCGTTCATCCTGGAGGAGGGCTTCCCCGTGGAGGACCTGCGCCGCATCACCGCCTCGATGGCGGCGGCGGCGCGGGTGGCGGGCGTGCCGATCGCGACCGGCGACACCAAGGTCGTGCAGAAGGGCAAGGCGGACGGCTGTTACATCACCACGGCCGGGGTCGGCACCGTCGACTCGGCGGTCAGGCTGCGCGCGTCGGCCGCGCGGCCCGGGGACGCGGTGATCGTGTCGGGCCCGATCGGCGAGCACGGCGTGACGGTCATGCTCGCCCGGGGCGAGCTGGACATCGAGGCCGAGGTGACCTCCGACACCGCGCCGCTGAGCGGGCTGACCGCCTGCCTGCTGGACGCGTGCGGGCCGGGCGCGGTGCGCTGCCTGCGGGACCCGACCCGCGGCGGGGTGGCGACCGTGCTCAACGAGATCGCCGGGGCCTCGGAGGTCGCGGTGGTCCTGGAGGAGGACGCGATCCCGGTGCGGACCGCCGTGCGCGGGGCGTGCGAGCTGCTCGGCATCGACCCGCTGTACGTCGCCTGCGAGGGCCGCATGATCGCCGTCGTGGAGCCGGGGTCCGCGCCCGCCGCGCTCGCCGCGTTTCGCGCGCACCCGCTCGGCGCGGGGGCGGCGGTCATCGGGCGCGTCGCCGAGGACCCTCCGGGGCTTGTGCTGCTCAGGACCGGCTTCGGCGGCACGCGGATCGTGGACGTGCTGGTGGGCGACCCGCTGCCGCGCATCTGCTGACGTCGCCCGGGGTAGAGGACAAATGGGATGAATGACCTGATCGGGGGGTGGGATCGTGATGACCACGCCATTGGGTACCGGCGCCGGCCGCCGTGTCGATCTCGGCAAGCTGCGTCAGCGGGTGCACCGCAAGGTCGTCCAGGCGGGCGATCGCGCCTTCGAGAGCCCTCCGCGCGGCGACAAGCGCCCTCCGCGCGTGGTGAGCGAGCAGGAGCGGCACGGGGTGCCCCCGACCGACACCGAGGCCAGCTCGCCGCTCGGCGTCGGCCCGAGCAGCGGCGGCGGCCGCGCCGAGACGATGGCCCATCGCGAGATGAGCCGCAGGAGGGGCGGCGCCGAGGGACCGTCCGCCCGTCCCTACGGCCACGGGCGCGCGGAGCACGGCACGGGCGTCGGGGTCCAGGAGACCATCGAGGAGTCGAGCCCGTACCTGGAGCCAGGGGACCAGGGAGGCTGACCGCGGGTGGGCGCGGTGCCCGGAAGGGGTGATCCGCGGTCGCGCGGGTGGCAGAGTTGAGCCGTGGCGGATGACGAGGTACGCATCGGAGTGTTCCTGCTCGCCGCGGCCTTCCCCGGCCAAGACCACGGCGAGGTGCTGGCCGCCGCCGTGGACACGGCCGTCGCCGCCGAGCGGGCCGGGTTCGACGACGTGTGGATCGCCGAGCACCACTTCATGTCGTACGGGGTGTGTCCTTCGGCCACGACCCTCGCCGGGTACGTGCTCGGCCGCACCGAGCGCATCGGCGTCGGGACGGCCGTCAGCGTGCTCTCGTCCCGGCACCCGATCGCGCTCGCCGAGGAGGCCGCCCTCCTGGACCGGGTGTCGGGGGGCCGCTTCCGCCTCGGGGTCGGGCGCGGCGGCCCGTGGGTCGACCTGGAGGTCTTCGGCACCGGTCTGGACCGCTTCGAGAACGGCTTCACCGAGAGCCTGGACCTGCTGGTCGCCGCCCTCACGCGGCCCGCGGTCTCGGCGGACGGACCCGTGTTCCGCTTCCGCGAGGTGGACATGGTGCCCCGGCCCGGCGGGCCGCTGCTTCCCGTGGTCGCAGCCACCTCGGACGCGACGGCGAGGATCGCCGCCGCGCGAGGGCTGCCGCTGCTGCTCGGCATGCACGTCGGCGACGAGGAGAAGGCCGCCCTGGTGGAGGACCACGCGCGGGCCGCCGCGGCGAACGGCCGCGGGCCGTCCGGCACCGGCGATGTGGGCGATGCGAGGCGTACGGGGCCTGTGGGGGGTGGCGGCGGGAAGGTGGGGTCCGGGCATGTGGCGGCGGGCGTCGCGTACGTCGCGGACACCACCTCCGAGGCCGTGGCCGTGATGCGGGAGTCGCTTCCCCGCTGGCTGGAGCCCGGCCTGGCCGGGTACCTTCCCGTGGACGGCCGGCCGTACCGCCCGAGGGACGCCGCCGAGTACGCCGAGTTGCTGTGCCGCCTGCACCCCGTGGGCTCGCCCGCGCACTGCGCGGAGACGATGATCACCACGATCCGGCGCACGGGCGTCCGGCACCTGCTCTTCCTGGTGGAGGGCGCGGGCGACCCGGCCCTCACCCGCGAGAACGTCGCGCGGCTCGGCGCGGAGGTCCTCCCCGCTGTCCGCGCGGCATTCCGACTTTCTCCGCACAACTCCCCATAACCGCTATTTCACAATAAGTTCGGATGGCGGGTAAGGGCGGCGCCCAATAGCATGAGCCCTCCATTCATCCCATGAATCAAGCGGGAGTATCCGTGGCCTGCCCCCAGTGCGGATTCGCGCTGCCCTCCGACGCGCAACGGTGCCTCACCTGTGGCTTGCCCGCCGGCGCCCACGCGGGCCCGCCCGTCCGCCCGGACCGTCCCGTGCGCCCCATCCATGGGATGACAACCCCCGCGCCCTCCAGGTCGCGCGGTTCGTGCAGATCTCGGCGATCGGCGCGGGCGCGCCGCCACGGGCGGGCGCGGACGACGTCTGGGCGGCGTACATCAGGGCCAAAGGGGACGCCGAGGACGACCTGCGGGCGCGCGACCTGGCGTGGACGATCCTGCGTCCCGGCGGCCTGACCGACTCCCCCGGCACCGGCCGCGTGAACCTCGCCGAAGGCGGGACGCTGCGCGGCATGGTCACCCGGGACGACGTCGCGGCCGTGATCGCCGGGCTCCTGGACACGCCCGGGACCTCCGGCCGCACGTTGGACCTGGTCCAGGGCGACGTGCCGGTGGAGGAGGCGGTCCGCGCGGCGGCCTCCTGAGATGTTCCCCACGGACGGGCGCGGGGGCTTGTCGCGGGCGGAAACCGAATGCGATTCTGACCGCATGAACCGTGTGACGACCAACGGCATCGAGCTGGTCTACGACACCTTCGGCACGCCCGGCGCACGCCCGTTTCTCCTGATCACGGGACTGGGCTGCCAGATGATCTTCACCGACGAGGACCTCTGCGCGATGCTCGCCCACAGCGGGCACCACGTCGTCCGCTACGACAACCGGGACGTAGGGCTGGCCACCCACCTGGACGACGCCCCCGTCCCCGACGTCACCCCCGCGCTCACCGGCGACCCCGTCACCGCGCCGTACCTGCTGGACGACATGGCCGACGACGCGGCCGGGCTGCTCGACGCGCTCGGCTGGGACAGCGCCCACGTGTTCGGCGTGTCGATGGGCGGCATGATCGCCCAGACGTTCGCCATCAGGTACCCGGAGCGGACGCGCAGCCTCACCTCGGTGATGTCCACGCCGTCCTTCACCATCGGGACCCCGACGGACGAGGCGCTGGCCGCGCTGCTGTCCGGGTCGTCCCCCGACCGGGAGTCGGTGGTGGCGAGCGCGGTGGCCTCCGCGCGGGTGTTCGGCTCGCCCGGCTACCCGCTGGACGAGGAGCGCGTCGCCCGCGTGGCCGGTGAGAGCTTCGACCGCTCCTTCGACCCGGCCGGGTGGGGCCGCCAGTTCGGGGCCGTCATCGCCTCGGGCGACCGCAGCGAGGCGTTGCGCGGGCTGTCCGTCCCCGCCCTGGTGATCCACGGTGAGGACGACCCGCTGATCCAGGTCGCGGGCGGCGTCGCCACGGCCGACGCGATCCCCGGCGCCAAGCTGCTGACCTTCCCCGGCATGGGCCACGACCTGCCGCGCCCGCTCTGGCCGGAGATCGTCGCCGCCGTCACCGAGCTCACCGAACGCGCAGAAGGGCGTTAAGGCCTGCCTATGGCCTCGCTCCGCTCGGCGGTTCGGGGCCATGCGGTCCCCGGGCGCCGTACCGTGGAGCTGTGGAGAGGATCCTCGTCAGCGCCTGCCTGGTCGGGCGCCCGGTGCGCTACGACGGCCGCGCCAAGGACGTCGGCGGCGCGCTGCTCGCCCGGTGGCGCGACGAGGGCCGTCTCGTGCCCTTCTGCCCGGAGATGGAGGGCGGGCTGCCGGTCCCTCGGCCGCCCGCCGAGATCGAGGGCGGCGCAGGCGGGGCGGCCGTGCTCGCGGGCACGGCGCGCGTCCTGACGTTCGCGGGCGCCGACGTCACGGGCAACTTCCTCGCGGGCGCGCAGGCCGCGCTGGCCGTGGCGCGGTCGATGGGCATCACGATCGCCCTGCTGAAGGAGGGCAGCCCCTCGTGCGGCGGCCTGCGCATCTACGACGGCACGTTCCGCGGGCGGGTCACCCCGGGGGCGGGCGTCACGTCCGCTTTGCTGGAGGCGGGCGGCGTCCGCGTCTTCGGCGAGGACCGCCTGGACGAGGCCGCCGCGTACCTCGCCGAGCTGGAATCGGCGTCCGGCACGAGCTGAGACCCCTGGACGGCCCGGGATCGGACGGCATCGGCAGGGGCGGGCACCGGCCGGGGAGCCCGCTCCGGACGGCCCTGAGCGGCCCGCCGGGCGGCGTTCATGGGCTGACGGTGTCCGTGGCCGCCTCGCCGCCGATGATGGCCTTCTCGTCGGGTTTGAACACCAGCACGTTGCCGATGTACGAGCGCAGGGCGGCGTCCAGCCCGACGTCGCGCCCGGCGGCCTCGGACATGAACCAGCGGTGGTCGAGCACCTCGTGGAAGAGCTGCGCCGGCTCCAGCTTGCCGCGCAGCTCGGGCGGGATCGACGTCACCGTCGGCTGGAAGATCTCGGCGAGCCAGCGGTGGGCCACGATCGCCTCGTCCTCGTGGCGCAGGCCCTTGGCCACGCGGAAGGAGTCGAGGTCGTTGAGCAGCCGCCTGGCCTGGTTCTCCTCGACGTCGAGCCCGGTGAGGCGCAGCAGGCGGCGCTGGTGGTGCCCGGCGTCCACGACCTTGGGCCGGACGATCAGCCGGGCCGTCCCCGCCTTGCGCCGGACCATCATCTCGGCGACGTCGAAGCCGAGGGAGTTGAGCCGCCGGATGCGCTGGTCGATGAGGTGCCACTCGACGTCCTCGACGATCTCCTCCTGCGTGAGCTCCTCCCACAGCCGGTGGTAGCGGCGGCAGAGTTGCTCGGCGAAGGCGAGCGGGTCGATGGACGAATGCAGGAAACCGCCCGCCTCCAGGTCGAGCATTTCCCCATAAATGTTGATATGGGCGACTTCGATGTCGTAATTGCGCTGGCCCTCGCTGAGCACCGGATGCAGTTCCCCGGTCTCGGCGTCCACGAGGTACGCCGCGAACGCCCCGGCGTCCCGGCGGAAAAGCGTGTTGCTCAGCGAGCAGTCGCCCCAGTAGAACCCGGCCAGGTGGAGCCGGACCAGCAGCACGGCCAGCGCGTCGAGCAGGCGGCTCAACGTGTCCGGGCGCAGCGTGCCCGACAGCATGGCGCGGTAGGGCAGCGAGAACTGCAGGTGACGCGTGATCAGGGCGGAATCCAGCGGCTCGCCCGCGGCGTCGCGCCTGCCGGTCACCACGGCCACGGGCTCGACGGCGGGCGCGTCGAGGCGGCTCAGGTCCCACAGGAGCTGGTACTCCCGCTTGGCGTACCGCTCGCTGATCTCCTTGATCGCGTAGACCCGGCCGGAAAGCCTGGCGAACCTGACGATGTGCCGCGAGATGCCGCGCGGCAGCGTCACCAGGTGGCGCTCGGGCCAGTCTTCCAGCGGGACGTCCCAGGGCAGGCGAATGAGGTCGGGATCGCTCGGGGCGCCCGTCATCTGGAGCGGCAAACCGTGCTCCTCCGTCTCGGGGGTCGGTCGGAGTGCTCTACCAGACGCTAGCCGTTTCCGCCGCGCCATGCCGGAGCGGTTCACCCCGTGGACACCCGGAGGGCCGCCGGCCTTTGCGTTGCGTGCCCGCCCGGTGACGTACCGGAGGCGCTCGTGATCGCCTGGGGGTCCGGAGGCGGACCGCCGAGGCCCTGACCGGCCAACTTTCCCAGGCTGGTCTAGACCGGGTCATGAGGGTGTCGATTTGGCCTCAATTTGTGGCATCATCGGGCGGTGACCTGTGCTGTTGCTAGGTTTCATCGGAGTTTCACCGAGCGTCGCACCCCGCCGTTGGTCGCGGGTCGAGTGCTGGTCGGCTACAGCTCGATCACGGGTTGGCCCATACCACTTGACGCTACAGGGGGATGGACGTACGTTCCTCAAACGTTTAGGAAACTTTCCTATTTGATTGCCCCATTCCTGGAGGGTTGCATGACCAACTCCGCAGGTTCCCCCAAAGACATCACCCGGCGGCAGATGCTTCGCCGTATCGGCCTGACCGCCCTCGTCGCCGGACCGGCGGGCGGCATGCTGAGCGCGTGCGCCACCAGCGGCGGAAGCTCCGACCCCAGCCCCACCGCCGCGTCGAGCGCCGCCGCCACCTCCGCGGCCAACCCGTTCGGCGTGAAGGCGGACGCCGCGCTCGAAGTCGTCATCTTCAAGGGCGGCCTCGGCGACAGCTACGCCACCGATGTCCACGAGCCGTTGTACAAGAAGGAGTTCCCCGGCGCGACCATCAAGCACGTCGCGACGCAGCAGATCGCCCAGACGCTCCAGCCGCGCTTCGCCAGCGGCGACGTGCCGGACTTCATCGCCAACTCCGGTTCGGACCTGATGGACAACGGCGCCCTCCAGACCGAGGGGCAGCTCCTCGACCTCACCCCCCTGTTCGAGGCCCCGTCGATCGACGACCCGAGCAAGAAGATCAAGGACACGCTGCTCCCGGGCGCGATCGATTCCGGCTTCATCGCCGGCAAGCCGTACATCCTCAACTACGTGTCGAGCGGCTACGGCCTCTGGTACAACTCCAAGCTCTTCCAGGAAAAGGGCTGGACGCCGCCGAAGACCTTCGACGAGTTCAAGACCCTCTGCGACACGATCAAGAAGGCCGGCCTCACGCCGTACGCCTACGCCGGCAAGAACGCGTCCTACTACCAGTACTGGATGATCCTCATCACCGCCGCCAAGGTCGAGGGCAACCAGGTCCTGCTGGACATCGACAACCTGGTCGATGGCGCCTGGACCAAGGACTCGGTGAAGCAGTCCGCCGCGGCCTGGGCCGAGATCGGCAAGTTCATGGACAAGAGCTACGAGGGCCTCATCCACACCGAGGTCCAGACCAGGCAGAACCAGGACAAGATCGCGTTCTACCCGTCCGGTTCGTGGCTGGAGAACGAGCAGAAGTCCAACACCCCGGCCACGTTCGAGTACGCCGTGACGCCGACCCCGAGCCTCACCGCGTCCGACAAGATGCCCTTCGAGGCCATCCGCTCCGCCGCCGGCGAGCCGTACATCATCCCGGCCAAGGCGAAGAACACCGCCGGCGCGCTGGAGTACGCCCGCATCATGCTCTCCAAGGAGGGCGCCAAGGGCTTCACCGAGAAGTCCGGCAGCCTCACCATCGTCACCGGTGCCGCCGAGGGGGTGACCCTGTCCCCGGGCATCAAGAGCCTCAATGACGCCCTGACCGCCGCGGGCGCGAACATGGTCACCTACAGCAGCTTCGAGAACTGGTACAAGGAGCTCGAGACCGAACTGCGCAAGCAGACGAACTCCCTGATGTTCGGTCGCATCTCCGCCGACGAGTTCTGCGCCAACATGCAGAAGAAGGCGGACTCCGTCAAGGCCGACACCTCGATCACCAAGCAGAACCGGACGGTGTAGTCGATCATGCGGCATGGCGACGTCGGGGGCGCCGGGAGGCTGGCCTCGAACAAGATGAGGAAGTACGGGTTCATATTCTCCTTCCTCGTGATCCCGGTGGTCCTCTATGCGATCTTCGTGATCAGCCCGTACGCCCAGGCCTTCTATATCTCGCTCACCAACTGGCGGGGTATCTCGGCGAATCCGCAGTTCGTAGGGCTTGAGAACTTCACGCGCCTGCTGAGCGACGACGTCTTCTGGGCGGCCGTGCGTCACCATGCGCTGCTGCTGATCGCCATGCCGCTGATCACCATCGCGATCGCGCTCTTCTTCTCGTTCCTGCTCAACCTCGGAGGCGGGAGCAAGGGCGGCCGGATGTCCGGCGTCGCCGGGTCGAAGTTCTACCGGGTCGTCTACTTCTTCCCGCAGGTCCTGGCCGTGGCGGTGGTGGGCGTCCTGTTCCAGGCCATCTACCGCCCCGACGCGACCGGCGTGCTGAACGGCCTGCTCGGCATCTTCCACATCGGCGAGGTCGGCTGGCTCATCGACACGAACCTCGCCCTGTGGTCGATCATGGGGGTGGTGATCTGGCAGTCCGTCGGCTTCTATGTGGTGTTGTTCTCGGCCGGCATGTCGGCCATCCCGAGCGACGTCTTCGAGGCCGCGGCCCTGGACGGCGCGGGCCGGTTCCGGCTGTTCTTCAGCATCACGCTCCCGCTGATCTGGGACACCATCCAGGTCGGCTGGGTGTACCTGGGCATCGCGGCGTTCGACTGCTTCGCCCTGGTGCAGGTGCTGTCGGTGGACCGCGGTGGGCCCGACAACGCCACGACGGTCCTGCCCCTGGAGATCTGGCGCACGGCGTTCACGTTCTCCAAGTTCGGCTACGCCTCGGCGATGGGCGTGGCCCTGTTCTTCCTGACCATCACGTTCGCGGCACTGAGCCTGCGTGTGACGCGGCGCGAGAGGATCGAGCTCTGAGATGGCGACCCAAACCGACGCGTACCGGGTGGCCGGCGCGCCCAGTGCCGCCGCCCGGCGCAGGCAGAAGAAGAACAGCACCGGGGTCTTCGGCACCCTTTCCCACATCGCGCTGATCGTGTGGACGATCCTGGTCGTCGGCCCGATCCTGTGGACGTTCCTCGCGTCCTTCAAGACCAACCCCGAGATCGTGGGAGACGCGCCGCTCGCGCTGCCGCACAGCTTCAGCTGGGCCTCATGGGGCCGCGCCTGGGAGAAGGCGCACATCGGCCGGTACATGCTGAACACCGTCCTGGTGGTCGGCGTCAGCACGTTCTTCACGATGCTGTTCGGCTCGATGGCCGCGTACGTGCTCGCGCGGTTCCGGTTCCCCGGCAACCGGCTCATCTACTACTTGTTCGTGTCGGGCCTCTCCTTCCCGGTGTTCCTCGCGCTGGTGCCGCTGTTCTTCGTCGTGCGCAACCTCGGCCTGATCGACACGCACGCCGGCGTGATCCTCGTCTACATCGCCTACTCGCTGCCGTTCACGGTGTTCTTCCTGACGGCGTTCTTCAAGACGCTGCCGCAGTCGGTGGCCGAGGCGGCGATGATGGACGGGTCCTCGCACACGCGGACGTTCTTCCAGATCATGGTGCCGATGGCCAGGCCCGGCCTCATCAGCATCACGATCTTCAACATCCTCGGCCAGTGGAACCAGTACCTGCTGCCCATCGTCCTCCTGTCGGGCAGCGTCGAGGACAAGTGGCTGCTCACGCAGGGCATCGCGAACATCAACACCAACGCCGGCTACGAGGCCGACTGGCCGGGGCTGTTCGCCGCGCTCAGCATGGCGATCCTGCCGATGCTGATCGTGTACATCATCTTCCAGCGGCAGATCCAGTCCGGTCTCACCGCCGGAGCGGTCAAGTAGCCGTCCCGGCAGGGGGCTTTGAGTGGCTCATTTCACCATCTGTAGGACATTTCACCCCCAGATTTTCCTACAGATGGTGGAAGATCATCCGAACAGGTCTGTGAGGTGTATGCGGGATCGACGTGGACGACAGCGGCCCCGGCACGGGCCGCCTCGTAGACGATGAAGCTCCTCAGCTGGTGGAAGCTCCACGAATGCAGAGTGACCCGCTTGGGCTTGCGGAGCCGTACTGAAGTCCGACGTCTACCGCCTGTCGGCGACCGTGGAGGGCAAGGGCTGGACGACCTGGCTGCCCAACAAGCTGAGCGCCGTCGAGTTCGGCAAGACGAGCACCGTGCGCGTCTACCGGTTTTGTCCGTAGTGCTCCGGCCTTCAGGCCGGGGGTGTAGCGGACCGTCCCGCGTAGCGGGGCAAGAACAGCCGATTCGCCGTCAGGTGAACCGGCGTCCACCCCGATCAGGCCGGTCGTTTCTGCTGCTCGATGTACTGCTTGAGCACGGCCGGCGGGGCCCCGCCGACCGGCCCGGCGAAGTAGGAGCCGGACCAGGAATGATCACTCTGCAGGTGTTCGCGGACGTGGGCGCCGAACTCCTTGCGCAGCATCCGAGCCGAAACCTCCGTCAACGAGTTGACCAGCTTGGCCAAGGCGACCTTGGGCGGATGGTGGACCAGCAGGCGGACGTGGCCGTCCTCGCCGTTGAACTCACCAAGTTCGACCTCGAAGCCGGCACAGACCTCCCGCATGATCTGTTCGCATCGGACCGGCATCGGGCCGGTGAAGGCCCCACGCCGATACTTCGTGACGAACACCAAATGGGCGTGGAGGTTGGAGACGACATGCCGTCCGCTGTGCACATCCGGGTTCGGTTTCCCTCCCGGTGACGCAACGAAACGATACGATCACGGTGTGGCGAAGGTAAAGCAGGCGCGGGCGCATGTGGCCCGCCTGGAGTTGAGCACGGCCCAGG
>NZ_JBFBCI010000032.1:0-94807 GCF_040683095.1 Sphaerisporangium sp. NPDC051017 | reverse complement strand
CGGCTGCGGCGCGGCGAACCGGAGGGCGCCGACCGGCGGCTCGGCGAACGGGATGCCGCGGAAGACCGCCAGGCCCGCCTCCCTGCCGCCGCGCAAGACTCCGGCCGCCGTGCGGACTTCCGGCTCGGACTCGGACGGCTTGCTCGATGCGGTGACAGCCACTTCGCGGTCTCCTCTCCGTTCCTGCCCGGCCGAGCATCCCAGCGCGCGCCATCGGCGGGCAAACCATTTAGGGGCAACCCACATGAGCCTCAAACTCGGTGCCCTGGTCGCGCAGCGTCGGCGTTTCAGCACCGGCCTGTTCCCGGATGAAGCGTTGAGCGGCCGGCCGAAGTTCGCGTGGCGCGGCATAAAGGTAGAGCCCTCGTTCATAGCGAGGGCTCTACTCTTACGGCTGTTCACGGTGCTCGGCGGGCCAAAGGGCCGAGCCTAGATGCCTAGCCCTCCGGCCTTGACGGCGTTCACGAACGTCGACCACTCGCCCGGAGCGACGACGAGTACCGGTCCCGCGAGGTTCTTGCTGTCCCTGACTCCGACGACTTCTCGGAGATTCGACGCCACCTCAACGCAGTTGCCGCCGCTGTTACCGCTGCGGGAGCTCTTCCTCCACACGGCCGCGGAGAGTTCGGTCGAGGTCACGTGCTTTGCGTCCATAGACCCACTGCTTCCTTGATCAGTTCGAGCGATTCACCCGGACGGTACGCCTGCGCTCGTATGGTGTCATACCGACCCACGATCACGGATACGACTTCGGCATCCGCCGACACCTCGCCCGTCCCTGCGGACTCTACGGACACCGTGGTCGGCGCGTCCGCCATTTCCGCGATCGCGAACCCGGACATCAGACCGTCCGTACAGGGATTGTCGAAGGGAACGAACTGCACGGTGACATGGCGACGGCTCGCAATGGCGGCAAGGTGCGCGAATTGTTCCCGCATAATCTCCGGCCTACCTATAGGACGCCGTAGCACCCATTCGTCGATCAACACCCACAGGACAGGCGGATCATCTCTATCCAGGATGAGGCTTCGCTGCATCCGGGCCCGAACCTGCTCTTCCACCTCACGCTCCGACGTCGCCAGGTGGCCACGGAAGACGGCCCGCGCGTACTCCTCCGTCTGGAGCAGGCCAGGAATCAGGAGCGGGTCCCACGTACGCAGGGTCACGGCCCGAGGTTCGATCTCTTCCTGCCAGCGCAGAAACCACTCCGGCCCGGACGGGGACTCCGCGACCTGACGGTACAACCGCACAAAACGTTTGCTTTCCGACAGACCGAACGCGCGATCGCATCCTTCCGCAAAGTCGAGTTGCGGCTTGCGATTGCCTGTTTCGATATGTCCGATAAGCGACGGCGAGCAGCCGAGCCGCTCAGCCAATCGGGCCTGCGAGAGCCCCTTTTCTTTCCGACATCGGACCAGCTCACGGCCGAAACGCTGGGCCGGAGACATCCGCGGGTCAAGATCAGCCATCGTGGTCGCCTCCACCTAGCTCCTCACGCTCTGCCGACTCACGACTACAGATTAATGACAATCTCTACATCGCGCGGGGTTATTGGTAGTCGACCGTCGAGACTTTTTCAGCTCGAATTACCCGCCCTAACAGGCATCCTGGGCTGCGTCAAATGTGCCACCAAGAAAGATCGCGACAGTAGCACGACAATCTCCCCACACCGATGGAGTCCGAAATGACAGGCCGCAGCCTAAAACGTCCCCAATCTCCTGGAACCGTCGCCACGTCCGGCAACGGACAGCGGGTTACCAGAACGACAAGGGAACAGCAGTATCAGTACCTCGTCCGACTCGCCTGGGGACTGAACAGGCGGGGGCTGCGGGCGGTGGTGGATCTTCCCCTTAAGAGCGAGCCGGTGCTGGTGGTGCCTCGGGAGGGCGGAGCGCTGCGGGTCATGGCGTTCTCACACAAGGGGGCCTGGGTTTACACCTGGGGCAGGGGCCAGGGGCAGCGGGTCCAGGTGTCGGCGGACGCGGCGGACCGCATCTGGGAGGTCGCCCAATGACGACGATCGAACTCCTCGGGAAGGCCGACCTTCTCGGAACCCCCGGCTCGATCATGCTCGCGCGGATGTACGTACGCGAAGTCCTGCTGAGGGCCGGACACTCGGCCGTGGACGACATCGTGCTCATCGCGGGTGAGGTCGTCGCGAACGCGATCAAGCACTCACGGTCGGGCAGCAGGCCCGGCGGCGTGGTCAACCTGATGGTGTACGCGGACGCCCGGACGGTACGGGTCGAAGTCGCCGACGAGGGCTCGTCCGACACGATCCCGCAGATCCCCGCCCAGACCGACCCTCTGAGCGAGAGCGGCCGAGGCCTGTGGCTGGTCCGCGAACTGTCATCAGCCTGGGGCTGGCAGCAGAACGACACGGGCCACACGGCGTGGTTCGAGGTCTCCACGCCGAGCACTCCACCGGAAGACTCTGCCATCAAGGCGCAGGAAGGTACGTGAGCCCATACCGGCTCATCGGTAGTGGAACCGAGGAAGCGCCGGCGGATGAGACGCCGGTCGCACGCCAGGGTCCTCTGCGAGGAGGGCGAAGGGCGGATTCGTGATCCTTACTAAAAGGGAAACGTGGTTACTGGACCCCGGAAATGGCATCGCCGCAGGTCAGGGCTTCGAAATTGTCCAGTAGCATAGTTTCTCATTAGTAGCCTTCGGGATATGGCAAAAGGCAGGCGGCGGTGGTCGCGTATCGCCCTCCGATCCGCAGGAGCGTGCGGGTGTGCACCGTGCTCGCCGTGGGCGCCGCCCTGCTTACAGCCGGAGGCGTCTCCGCCGCCGCCGAGAGTTCAGCGACCTTGATCGCACAGCAGGCATGGTCTCTGCCTCCGCAGCAGAACGTCCCCGATCTGGACGTCCCCGGCCTCCCGCAAACCGTCACCTATCCGCCGGACGGCAAGCGCCGCTTCCACCAAAGCTCAGTGACCATCCAAGCTCCGCCCAACACCCGTATCACCAGCGTGAACCTGCGCTGCTCCCGGGCCTGCCCGGTCACCATCGCTCCCGACGGCAAGTCAGCCACCGGCTCGCTCAATGTCAACATGTGGGACTTCCTCTACCCCTACGACGTGGAGGTGGTCGCCGACGCCAACGTGCCACTGGCACGCGGCCAGTTCAGCGGCACCTTCACCCTCGACGGCGACACCCAGCCGCTCACCGTGAACTTCAAGCCCGGCGTCCAGGCCGTCGTGGCGGCCAACCTCAGGAACACCAACCCCAAGGGCGGCGGCGTCCGCGTAATCTCCGTCGACCCCGGCAGCAAGGCCGACATATCCGGGCTGCAACCAGGTGACCTCATTATCGACATAGCGGGAACTCCAACTCCGACCGTCAACGATCTGGACACATTCCTGGACCAAAAGCGGGCCGGCACCACCTATCCGGTAACCGTCAAGCGTGGCGGCACCACCGTTACCCTGCAGCTCCCTTGGACAGCTAGAACACCGAAGACCCCATCCAGAGAGGCCGTACCCCCTGTGCGGGTACGGCCGAGATCGCGCAGCCGGCTTTCAGACGACCAGGACCCGCCGCCCGCGCGTGTGACCCGCTGCGCTGTCGATGTGCACCGCCGCGGCCTGGTCGAGCGGGTAGCTCTTTTCGACCGGGATGCGCACGGCGCCGGGTCCCGCTCACACCGTGATGACGACCTTGCCCGCCGCATGGCCTTTCTCCTGGTAGGAGACGGCCGTGGGGATGTCCTCGAAACCGTAGGGGCGGTCGATGACAGGGGTGATTGACGATCACGCGGGCCTACGCGGTCAAGCGCTGACCGTGCGCCGGGCGGCACGGCCTCGCACCCGGATCATCGTCCTGATGCTCGCCGGACATCGAAGTCAGGGTGGGCCGGGGCCAGCGGAGCGAGGGACGACGGACAGGTGGCCGTTCTCGGTGATGATGGCCAGGTCGCTTTGGGTGTCGGTGCGGTAGATGCGCATGCCGAGGGTGCGCAGGCGGGTGAGGGTCAGGGGCGCGGGATGGCCGTAGTCGTTGTCTTTCCCCACGCTGATCAGGGCGGCGCCGGCTCCCGTGGCGGCCAGGAAGGCGGGCGCCTGTCTGGCGGACCCGTGGTGGGGGACCTTGATTATCTGGGCCTTCGGGATGCCTTGCCGCAGGAGTGCGTCCTGGGCCTCGATCTCGACGTCCCCGCAGAGCAACGCGGAGCCGGCCGCCCAGCGGGCGTGCAGGACGACGCTCGCATTGTTCGCCATCGACCCCTCCCCCGGCCCGGCCGAGACCGCTTCCTCCGGCGGGCCGAGGACGGCCAGCGTGACCGGGCCGAAGCTCCATGTCATGCCCGGCGAGGCGACCCATTCGGGAACCCGTCGGCCTCTCAGGTCGGCGGAGACCCGCGCGCTCTCCTGGCGTGGCTGCTCGCCCGGGCTGACCAGCACCGCGCCCACCTGGCGTCCCCGAAATACCCCGTCGAGCCCGCCGACGTGATCGAAGTGGGGATGCGTGAGGATCAGCAACGGCACCTGTTGGACGCCCAGGTCTCGGAGGCACCTGTCCACGAGCGCCGGGTCGGGGCCCGCGTCGATGACCACCGCCCGCGCCGCCCCGGCGGCGAGGACGAGCGCGTCCCCCTGACCGACATCGCAGGTCACCAGCAGCCAGCCTCGGGGCGGCCACGAGGCCACGACGGGACGCACCACCAGTGCGGCGACGAGCACACCGGCCGCGACGGCGCACACGACGAGACGCCAGGCGGCGCGTCGGAGGACGAACCAGCACGTGAGGGCCGTGACGACGAGCAGGAGGAGGCCTATCGCCCCTCCCGGCCAGGACACGGTGGCCGCAGGGAGGCCGGCGGCCTGGCGTGCCACCCAGATGATCCAGCCGACGGCGTATCCGGCGGGCATGACCAGCCACCTCGCCGCCGCGTCGCTCATCGGCGCCACCACCGCGGCCGCGAAGCCCAGAACCGTCGCCGGAGGCACGGCCGGGCCCGCCAGGAGGTTGGCCGGGATCGCCACCGGCTCGAGCACGCCGGACATCAGGACGAGCAACGGCGTGACCGCCGCCTGTGCCGCGCAGGGCACGGCTACCGCCTCGGCGACCACGAACGGCATTCGCCGCGCCATACGGTCACGCCAGCGAGGGGCGAGCATCAGGATGCCCCCTGTGGCGAACACCGACAATGCGAAGCCGTACTCTCGCGCCAGCCCGGGGTCGAAAAGGATGAGTACGAGCACCGTCCCCGAGAGGGCGGCCAGGCCGTCCCGCGATCGCCCCGTTCCGAGCGCCACGGCCGCCACCGACCCCATGACCAGAGCGCGCAGGACGCTGGGCGATGGGCGGGCGACGACGGCGAAGCACAGCATGCCGACGATGGCGAGAGCCGCCCTGACGGCGAGCGGCAGCCCGGCCACCCTGCCCAGCGCGATCACCGCCCCGGCGATAACCGCCAAATTCGCGCCGGAAACCGCCGTTAAGTGACTGAGTCCCGCCGTCGTGAGGTCGCGTTTCACCTGTTCGTCCATGAGCGAGAGGTCGCCGACCACCAAGCCCGGAAGCAGGCCGCGTTCGCCCGGCGGGAGGACGCCCGCTGCTTCTCTCAGCCCCGCGCGCAGGTCGGCCGCGAGGCGCTGAGGCGTGGACGGTCCGCTCAGGACCTTCGGCGGGGTGGCCACCAGAAGCACGGCGGCCGTGAGAGTGCCCGGCTCGGCCGGGCCAAGCCTGCCCTGGACTCGGACGCGCTGGCTGGGAAGGAGCGTGCTCCATCCTGGTCCGTTGGCGAACACGACGATTGGCGTATTCGTCCTGAATGTGACCCCAGTAGCATCCTCCAGCACCTCGACCGAGCCTTCCACGATCACCCGATCGCGCCGGACCGTCCCCCGGCGACCGGTCAGGATCTTCGGATCGTCGGTGAGCGTGACCTCGACCGTCACCGGAGCCCGCCTGCTGGCCAGTTCGGCCACCGGCCCACTGCCGACCGCGTAAACGCGCAGCCCAACGGCCGCTGCCGCAGCCAGAACACATCCGAAAACGGCGACCCAGGCATTGACCCACCGGCACGGGCGACCAGGCCGCCCGGCCTTGTCCCTCCCAACTTCCGGTCGGCTCCCTCCCCATCTGTACCGACATCCGGCCATGACCACGGTCACGGCCAGGGCCACTGCCGCGACCAGCGCCGTGACGAGGCTCGTCCCCGCGGAGCAGGTCAGAAGAACGAGCGATGTGACCCACACGGCGAGAGCAGGCGCCACCAGCCGCAAATCGCCGATCCGTCGTCCTGTGTCCTCCTGTTCTGAGCTCACGGAAGGGCCGGACTCCTGCCCGGCCTCTGCGGAGCCCACGCGCAGACGCCTCCCTGACGCTGCGAAGAACTCAGCCCACCGACTCACGCCGCACCACTCCCCGAACCCCCAAAGTCACCGAAACCCCTGAACGCCCCCACGACGTCTGTCCTTGCGATCGACATGAACCCCAGCACCACCTACCAGCCCGCCGACGCACCGGATCTTCAACAGCGCCCACCAGCCCTGCCGACAGGAGGTCGGGGTTCATACGCGGACCTTGTCGCGGAGGTCGGCGAACTTTCGCTCGCCGATGCCTGTCACCTCGCGGAGCTGGGCGACGCTGCGGAACCCGGCGTGGGATTGGCGGTACTCCACGATGCGGGCGGCGAGGACTTCGCCGACGCCGGGGAGTGTCTCCAACTGGCTCGGAGTGGCGGTGTTGAGGTCGAGCACTTCGACCGGCGCCTCGCCCACACCGGGAATCGGCGCCGGAGCCGTCACGATCGTGGCGCCGGCCGGGGCTCCCACGACGATCTGCTCGCCGTCGACGAGCTTTCTGGCGAGATTGAGCGCACCTGTCTCGCCCGACCGGGCCCCGCCGGCGGCCTTCACCGCGTCGGCGACCCGCGACCCGCTCGGGAGCGTCACGATGCCCGGCTTCTTGACCTTTCCGGTGACATGGACGATCACATGCGCGGCGAGGGACGGAATGGTCGATACGCCGGAGAGTGCGGGTTGGGGGCTTCCCGCCGAGAGCCCTGACCTGGCCGGAAGCCCTGACGCACCCGTGGGAGGCCTCGACGCACCCGTGGGGAGTTCGGAAGCCGCGACAGGGAGCGGTGGGCTCACCGGTTCGGCGGCCGGGCGTGAGCGCCAGACCTGGATACCGCCGATGAGTGCCGCCAGCAACCCCAGAACCACCAGCACACGCAGACCCGGACGACCCGGATCCAGAAGTGGCCCGCACTGGGCCAGGACGTCGCTCACCCGCGTGCGCAACGACCGGAAGGGCAGCGGCTCCGAACGCAGACGAACCGAGGGAGCGTAGTCTCTGGCGTCTCTGGCGTCTCTGGCGTTCCTCACCTTGCCGGGCTCGTCAAGATCCCCCGGCTCGCCCGTGACCCACCTATGGCCGGACTCCTCTCGGTCGCCGCTCCAGGGATCCGCGACGGCCGCCCGCACGTCCTCGTCGTCCGATCGCGAGTCGGCGCGACGCACGCGGGCGAACACACCGGTCTCATCGGCCGTCGAAGGGGACTTGTCGCGGGATCGCAAGTCGGCCCTGCGTACGCGAACGTACTCACCACCCTCATCGACAGGCATGGCATCGTCGTAGCCCGGCCCCAGGTCCGCTCGGCGTACGCGAACGTACTTACCGGCCTCGTCTACAGGCGCGGCGTTGTCGTGGGCCGGCCCCGGACCTGGTCGCCGTAGTGGAACGTATCTGCCGGACGCAGTCGTGTCCTGGTGGTGTGGGTCGTGTGTGCCGGGCGGGTGTTCCATGTCCTCCCCTGCGGATGTCGGACGTGCAGCACTGACGTGCGGACGTGGGTGCCATGGCCCGGCGAGAGGAGTCAGCGCGCGGAGCCGGGACTCACCGGCTTCGCGTTCGGAGGGCCTGCTGGCTGTTCGCACGAGCGGGACGTTATTCGGGCGAGCGGGCCGGCCGTCGCGCCGAACGCGGTTCTGTGGATAACCGCACTCGGCCTGCACATGACGGCACTAGGGGGCTGGGCAAGACGGCCAGCGCCCTGTGCGGCACATACCTCGACACTTCACTTGATGTTGACGACAGCGGTAAAGCGGTCCGATAAGGGACTATCAGTTACTCAGCGTGCATAACCTCGCGTTCGGGGGGAGTCTGGCTTCTATCCCCGACCTATTCGTAGAGTCTTGATCGATTCCGCTCCGGTACGTACAGGAAGCGTCGTCTGGGGGCTCTCGGGGCGCTGCGGTCGGGGGTCGATGGTGGGATAGGCAGGGGTGCTAGGGGGTGGCTCGGGCGAACTAGGGGTGATCGCAACCTGCGAGGTGGTGTACCGCGACGTCGACCGGCGCGTCGTCGGCCGCCCGTACGGCCGGTTCCTCCAGCCGGGCGATCGCCCGCCCGGCCGTACCTTCTCCAGGAAGGCGATCGTGCCCTCGGAGATGTGCAGCAGCGGTTTGATCGAGAGCCGCGAGGTTACCGGACGAACGAAAAGGTATCGGCAGCGTCACCCGTGAGCCGAGGGCCGGCGGTGCCCACGGTTACTGGACGGGGGTGCCGCCGCGCCAGACGCGGCGGGGCTTCAGGCCGAAGCCCCAGGCGAAGGCACCCTCGTGGTCGGCGTCCCACTGGACGATGTCGGCGAGGCGGCCCGGGGCGAGGACGCCGCGGTCCGGAGCGCCGAGCACGGTGGCGCCGCCGAGGGTGGCGGCCCGCAGGGCGTCGCCGACGCTGATGCCGAACGCGGCGACCGCGAGGCTGATGACCAGCGACATCGAGGTGATACCGCAGTGGCCGGGGTTGTGGTCGCTGCCGAGGGCGACCGTGACGCCTTGGGCGAGCATGCGGCGGACCGGCGGCAGGTTGCCCTGCTGAAGGGCCGTTCCGGGGCAGACCACCGCAGGGACGCCGTACCGCCCGAGCAGGGCGATGTCCTCGTCTGAGGTGTTGTAGAGCAGGTCGGCCGAGGCGCAGCCGAGCTCGGCGGCGAGTTGGACGGCGCCGCGCCGCTTATGGGCGCCGGCGTGGATGCGCGGCAGCAGGCCGACGTTGCGGCCGGAGGCGAGCACCCAGCGGGCCTCGTCGGTGGTGAAGTGACCTTCGTCGCAGTAGACGTCGACGCTGTCGGCGCCGGCCGCGGCGGCGTCGGCGCACCAGGAGCCGACGGCCTCGACGTAGTCGCGCTGGCGGCCGAAGTACTCCGGCGGGACGACGTGGGCGGCGAGGAACGTGACGTGCACCCGCGGCATCATCGGCTCTTTCTCGAGCTCGCGGAGCAGCCGGACGTCGGCCAGCTCGCCATCGCGGGTGAGGTGGTAGCCGGTCTTGGCCTCGACGGTCGTGGTGCCGTTGAGCAGCCAGTCGCGCAGGCGCTCGCGCACGCCGTTGCACAACGTCCACGGGTCGGTGCCGCGGGTGACCGTGACGGTGGAGCCGATGCCGCCGCCCGCCGCGGTGATGGCGCTCGGCGTGGAGCCGCCGGAGCGCATGGCCAGCTCGGCGTAGCGGTTGCCCGCGTACACCGGATGCGTGTGCGCGTCGATGAGGCCCGGCGTCACGAGGGAGCCGCCGAGGTTCTCGACGTGGTCGACGTCGACGATGTCGTCGACGACACCGGGGACGCTCTGCGGCAGGTCGGCCGCCCTGCCGACCCAGGCGATCCGGTCGTTGTGCACGAGGATCGCGGCGTTGCTGCAGACGTCGTTGCCGGTCCAGAGCCGGCCGATGTTGGTGAGGAGCCGCACCGTCATGGCATCACCACCCGGTTTTTGGCCACCGGAGAAGCCTCCGGGGCGGCCGTGGGAGCGTCCGGGGACGCGAACCGGACCCAGCGCGAGCCGGGCGCCGCGCCCGCTGGGTCCGCTCCGTTTCCGGACGTCATTGGGGGGTCTCCTGATCTCATCCGCACGAGGTGGTGCGATGACGGTACCGTCCGGATCACGGCCGGGCGATTTCAGTTCAGTTACGTTATTTCACAGGTCGGCTCGCTGTACAGGCTTATTGAGAAGAACACCGGTTCGTCATCGCCTGCGTCAGGTCGGCGACCTTCACAGCCCCGCGCGTCGATATCTGCTCAAGGGTCACGCCTGGTGTCGACCTAGCCTCCGCTGCACCAGCAGTCACACGCGTCATCATGCGAAACCAACGCCAGAATGTCTCGTCAGGGTTTCCATATCGTAGCAATATTCAAGCCTCGCGGGCCACAGCGGTTTTCCTGCGCCGATGCGAGGTTTTCCCTGAAACATGGGCGTTCCGGCACGCTTTGCCCTGATCATCCGGATTTAGACCAAATGTCCCATATGCCCGAAAGAAGAAATGATCTTGGGTGCAAACCGAGTGTAGCCTCTCCAGAGAACACCGTCTTCGCTCGTCACGTGGGTGGACCCGGGAGCTGTCCTGACCGTCCAGGAGAATACCAGCAGGCGACACGACGAGCGGCTGCTACGCGAGAACGAGGACCGCGTCCTCGGCCGCGGGGTCGAGATCTCCAACGAGCCGCTCCTCGGCCGCGTGAACACAGCCGACACCCGCAGGGAGGTCCACGAGATCTACCGTGCCTTCCTGTAGTCGCTCGAACGGTCCGAGGCCGGCTCCGAGCTCGCGGCCTGCTCGCCGAACCGTCCCACAGCCGCGCAGGTGTTCCGCGACCGCCTGATCGACCGCTTCGGGGCCTGGGAGGACGACGTGGCGGTCGTCGCCCTCCGGCGGGCGGGCCTCGAAACCGGCTCAGCGGACGCCCTGAAACCGGCTCGGAGGGCTTCCCGAAACCGGTTCAGAGAGCTCAGAGAACGGTCTCGACGGGCTTGGCCGTGCGGTCCAGCTCGTGGAACAGCCCGGCCGGGACGCGGGCCCTCAGGATCGTGCCGTCGGCGGTGTGGTCGATCGACAGCACCTCGCCCTCCTTGTGCGCCCGGGAGACCAGGTCCCCGCGGTCGTACGGCACGAGCATGTGGACCTCGTGGTCGAGGTGCGGCAGCTCCCGCTCGATCACGGCGAGCAGCTCGTCGATGCCGGCCCCGGTTCGGGCGGACACCACCACGCTGTGCCGCTCGCGGGTGGCCAGCCTGGCCAGGACCACCGGGTCGGCGGCGTCGGCCTTGTTGACCACCACGATCTCGGGGATGCCGCCGACGCCGTCGAGGTCGGACAGGACCTCGCGGACGGCGGCGAGCTGCGACTCCGGATCGGGGTGCGAGCCGTCCACGACGTGGAGGATCAGATCGGCGTCGCCGACCTCCTCCAGCGTGGACCTGAACGCCTCGACGAGCTGGTGCGGCAGGTGCCGGACGAACCCGACGGTGTCGGCGATCGTGAACAGCCTGCCGTCGGGCGTGCGGGACTGGCGGACGGTCGGGTCCAGGGTGGCGAACAGCGCGTCCTCGACCAGGACCCCCGCGCCCGTCAGCCGGTTGAGCAGGGACGACTTGCCCGCGTTGGTGTACCCGGCGATGGCCACCGAGGGCACCTCGCGCCGCGTCCTGCGCGCCCGCATGGTATCGCGGGCGGTCGACATGCCGCCGATCTGCCGGCGCAGCTTGGCCATGCGCTCGCGGATGCGGCGCCGGTCCAGCTCGATCTTCGTCTCACCGGGGCCGCGGCCGCCGATGCCCACGCCGCCCGCGGCGCGTCCGCCGACCTGGCGGGACAGGTTGCCGCCCCAGCCGCGCAGGCGCGGGAGCAGGTAGCTGAGCTGGGCCAGCTCGACCTGCGCCTTGCCCTCGCGGCTCTTGGCGTGCTGGGCGAAGATGTCGAGGATCAGTGCCGTGCGGTCGATGACCTTGACCTTGACGACCTCTTCGAGCTGCCGTAGCTGGCCGGGAGTGAGTTCGCCGTCGCAGATCACGGTGTCGGCGCCGCTGGAGGCCACGATGTCGCGCAGTTCCACGGCCTTGCCGGATCCGATGTAGGTGGCGGAGTCGGGGCGCTGACGCCTCTGAATGAGGCCCTCCAGAACCTGGGACCCGGCCGTCTCGGCGAGGAGCTTCAGCTCCTGCAGGGAGTTCTCCGCGTCGACGACGGTACCTCCGGTCCACACCCCGACCAGGACCACCCGCTCCAGGCGGAGCTGGCGGTATTCGACTTCGGTGACGTCCTGGAGCTCGGTCGACAGTCCGGCGACCCGCCGGAGCGCCTGCCTCTCTTCGAGCTCGTAGTCGCCGACGGCGAGGTCTTCGTAGGACTCGTTGTACATATACGTCTTCTCTGTGGTTATGGTCGCGCTCCTCGGCGCTCGTGGGGCTCACCGTTACGCACAGTTCAACACGGGGACCCCGTTGTTGTCTTCCCCTCCGATCGTGCCACGATGACCACGGGGATTCACCTGGTTATCGGCAGCGATCTACCACAAACCAGGACTTTCTGGGGCCACCCCCGAACGGCCCCCAGGTCCTTGTCATGCCTTGAGCACCTTGGCGTCGCCCGACCCGGTCCGCACGATGATCCGGCGCGGGGACGCCGCGTCGTTGGCGACCTCCAGCGTGTGGGAGCCGGAGCCGGTGTCCAGGGTCACGTGGTAGCTCTCCTGCGGCACGTGGACGACGCCGTCGCCCGAGCCGGTGTCCACCTCGACGTTCTCCGGCACGGTGGCGAAGCGCAGTTCCACGTTCCCCGAACCCGTCTCGGCCACGGCACGGGCGGCGCCGAGGCCGCGTCCGTCGATGATGCCCGAGCCGGTCTTGGCCTCCAGTTTCCCGGTCACCGAGCGCAGGGTGATGTCGCCCGAGCCGGTCTCCAGCCGGACGTCGACGCCGCTCGGGATCTCGATCTTGTAGTCGATGTCGCATCCCCAGTCGCCGTGGCATTCGTGGTCGAGCGTGAGGGTGCCGTCGCGGAGCGGGTGCGAGGTGGCCGGCTTGGTGCTCTTCCAGTGCAGGGTCTCGGTCACGCGCACGCCGGACCGCTCGGACCCGGTCACCACGATGGCGCCCGAGTCGCTGTCCACGCGCAGGGCGCCGACGTCGCCGGTCACGTCGTACGTCTGGACGGCCTGCTCGCTCGGGCCGGCGATGTTCCGCAGGCCGCATCCGGTGAGCAGTAGTCCCACGCCGAGCACGGTCCCGGCGGCCATCACGAACCTCTTCGTCATGGTTCATAGGGTGGCCGTCCGGCGTGGCCCCCGCCCATCGGGGAAGGCCCCGAGAGAGCCCTTAGCGATCCCTCAGGGGCACCCGGCGTTGACCCCTGAGTCGGCGTTCAAGTAGCGTCGATTCCATAATCCAGAAGAATTTTTCCGCATCCTGGAAATATGAGAGGACGGCCATGGACGGCGTTGAGATCACAGGCCCCCGGCTGGACCGCTTCGACGAGATCCTCACCCCCGAGGCCCTCACGTTCGTGGCCACCCTGCAGCGCGAGTTCGACGGCAGGCGGCGCGAGCTGCTGGACGCCCGGCAGGCCCGCCAGGCCGAGCTGTCCGCCGGCGGCACGCTGGACTTCCTCCCGGAGACCAAGGCCGTCCGCGAGGACGACACCTGGCGCGTCGCGCCCCCCGCCCCCGGCCTGGTCGACCGCCGCGTCGAGATCACCGGCCCGGTCGACCGGAAGATGACCATCAACGCGCTCAACTCCGGCGCCAAGGTCTGGCTCGCCGACTTCGAGGACGCCAACTCCCCGCTGTGGGAGAACGTCGTGAACGGCCAGCTCAACCTGCGCGACGCGCTCGACCGCACGATCGACTTCGAGTCCGGCGGCAAGCGGTACGCGCTGCGGCCCGACGACGAGCTCGCCACCGTCGTCGTGCGCCCCCGCGGCTGGCACCTCACCGAGAAGCACGTGCTCGTGGACGGCGAGCCGTTCTCGGCCTCGATCTTCGACTTCGGCCTCTACTTCTTCCACTGCGCGCGGCGGCAGATCGACAAGGGACGCGGGCCGTACTTCTACCTGCCCAAGATGGAGTCCCACCTGGAGGCGCGCCTCTGGAACGACGTGTTCACCCGCGCCCAGGAACTGCTCGGCATCCCCCACGGCACGATCCGGGCGACCGTGCTCATCGAGACCTACCCGGCCGCGTTCGAGATGGAGGAGATCCTCTACGAGCTGCGCGCCCACTCGGCGGGCCTCAACGCCGGCCGCTGGGACTACCTGTTCAGCGTGATCAAGAAGTTCCGCACCCGGGGCCGGGAGTTCCTGCTGCCCGAGCGCAACGCGGTGACGATGACCGCCCCCTTCATGCGCGCCTACACCGAGTTGCTGGTGCGCACCTGCCACAAGCGCGGCGCGCACGCGATCGGCGGCATGGCGGCCTTCATCCCCTCCCGCCGCGACCCCGAGGTCAACAAGGTCGCCTTGGAGAAGGTGCGGGCGGACAAGACCCGCGAGTCCGGCGACGGCTTCGACGGCTCGTGGGTCGCCCACCCCGACCTGGTCCCGATCTGCCGGGAGGTGTTCGACTCCGTCCTCGGCGAGGAGCCCAACCAGCTCGCCCGGCTCCGCGAGGACGTCTCGGTGTCGGCGGGCGACCTGCTCGCGGTGTCCAAGACGCCCGGCGACATCACCGAGGCGGGCCTGCACAACAACGTGGACGTCGCGCTGCGCTACCTGGCGGCGTGGATGGGGGGCAGCGGCGCGGTCGGCATCCACAACCTGATGGAGGACGCGGCCACGGCCGAGATCTCCCGGTCGCAGATCTGGCAGTGGATCCACAACGGCATCGCGCTCACCGGCTCCGGCGAGGTCGTGACCCGCGAGATGGTCGAGGGCGTCATCGCCGAGGAGCTCGAGAAGATCCGCGAGGAGCCGGGCTTCGACGAGACCCTGTACGGGCAGGCCGCCGCGCTGTTCAAGGAGGTCGCGCTGGACGACGACTTCGCCGAGTTCCTCACCCTTCCCGCCTACGCCCGCATGCCATGACCCCCGCCCGGGCCGATCTGTCCGGCCTGTCCGACCGCCTCCTGGCGATCCTCGGCCCGCGGGGCGTGATCACCGACCCGGTGCGCCTGCGCACGTACGAGTGCGACGGGCTGACCTACCACCGGGCCACCCCGGCCGTCGTCGTGCTGCCGGAGACGGCCGAGCAGGTCGCGGCGGTGGTCCGGGCGTGCCACGAGACCGGCACTCCGTTCGTCGCGCGCGGCTCGGGCACCGGCCTGTCCGGCGGAGCCCTGCCGCGCAGCGACGGCGTGCTGATCGTCACCTCGCGCATGCGCCGCATCCTGGAGATCGACATCGAGAACCGGCGGGCCGTGGTCGAACCCGGGGTGACCAACCTGGCGATCACCGAGGCGGCCCGCCCGTACGGGTACTACTACGCGCCCGACCCCTCCAGCCAGCAGATCTGCTCGATCGGGGGCAACGTCGCCGAGAACTCCGGCGGCGCGCACTGCCTGAAGTACGGGTTCACGGTCAACCACGTGCTCGCCGTCGAACTGGTGACCCCCGAGGGCGAGATCGTCCTGCTGGACGCCATGGACCCCGGGTACGACCTGCTCGGCGCGTTCATCGGCTCGGAGGGCACGCTCGGCATCGCGACGAAGATCACGGTACGGCTGTCGCGCGAGCCCGAGACGGTGACGACGCTGCTCGCCGCCTTCCCGGACGTCGAGACCGGCGGGGTGGCGGTGTCGGCGATCATCGGCGCGGGCATCGTCCCCTCGGCGATCGAGATGATGGACGCGCTGGCCATCGAGGCCGCCGAGGCCGCGGTGCGCTGCGACTACCCGCCCGGGGCGGGGGCCGTGCTGATCGTCGAGCTGGACGGGCCGCACGCCGAGGTCGCGCACGAGTTCGCCCGGGTGGACGCCATCTGCCGCGAGAGCGGGGCCTTCGCGGTGCGCGTCGCCGACGACCCGGCGCGGCGCGCGGCGATCTGGAAGGGCCGCAAGTCGGCGTTCGCGGCCGTCGGGCGCATCAGCCCCGCCTACCTCGTGCAGGACGGCGTGGTGCCGAGGACGGCGCTGCCGGCCGTGCTGGCGAGCATCGAGCGGCTGTCCGCGCGGTACGGCATCCGCGTGGCCAACGTCTTCCACGCCGGGGACGGCAACCTGCACCCGCTGGTGCTGTTCGACGACGCGGAGGAGGGCGCGGGCGAGCGGGCCGAGCGGGTCTCCAGCGAGATCCTCGACCTGTGCCTGGAATACGGCGGGTCGATCACCGGCGAGCACGGGGTGGGCGTCGACAAGTCGCGCTATATGCCGAAGATGTTCACGGAGGAGGACTTGGACACCATGCAGCTCGTCCGCTGCGCCTTCGACCCCCGCAACCTGTCCAATCCGGGCAAGATCTTCCCCACGCCCCGGCTGTGCGGCGAGGCGCCCGGGGTGCGCAAGGGCGTCCATCCCCTGGTGGCGTCCGGAGAGGCGGACCTGTTCTGATGCCCTCCCACCTCCCCCCGCCCGATCCCGCGTCACAGCGCCACCGTCCCCGACGCCCCTGCCCTGCGCTCAAAGGTGCGGATCATGACGCCCGGTGAGACCCTGGCCGCCACCGGCGTGGACGCCCGCGCGGCCGGTCCCGGGGACGCGGTCGCCGGGGTGACGCCCCGCTGGGTCACCCTGCCCGAGACCACCGGCGAGGCCGCCCTGGTCATGCGGGCGGCGGCCGAGCACGGGCTCGCCGTGGTCCCCGCGGGCGGCGGCACCAAGCTGTCCTGGGGGTACGCCCCCGCGCGCTGCGACCTGCTCCTGGACACCCGAAGGCTGAACCGCGTCCTGGAGCACGAGGCCGGCGACCTGGTCGTCCGCGTCCAGGCGGGCATCACGATCTCCGCGCTCGCCGCGGCGCTCGGCGAGGCCGGGCAGCAGCTCGCCTTGGACGTCCCGGCGGGCGAGGCCACCGTCGGCGGCGTGCTGGCCACGGCGACCGCGGGGCCGCGCCGCCTGCGCCACGGCACGGCGCGCGACCTGCTGATCGGTATCACCGTCGTGCTCGCCGACGGCACGATCGCCCGGTCGGGCGGCAAGGTGGTCAAGAACGTCGCCGGGTACGACCTCGGCAAGCTGTTCACGGGCTCTCTCGGCACGCTCGGGGTGATCACCGAGGCCACGTTCCGGCTCCACCCGCTGCCCGCGTCCCGCGCGTGGGTGACGGCCGCATCCCCGGACCCGCGCGTCCTCACGGCCGTGGCCGCGCTCGCGGGCTCGCAACTCGAACCGAGCGCGCTGGAGCTGGACCGGCCCGACGCGCGGGGCCCGGTGACCGTGGCCGCGCTGTTCGAGGGCGTCGCCGCCGCCGAACGGGCCAAGGCCGCCGCCGGGCTGCTCGGAGAGGGCTCGGCGATCTCCTCCGGCCCTCCGGCCTGGTGGGGACGGCTTCCCGGCGAGGAGCCCGCGGATCGCCAGGAGGAGGCCGCCTCCCTCGGCGACCGGTCCCCGGCTGAGCGGCCCATGGAGTCCTCCCCCGGGGACCGCGCCCTGGAGGAGCGCGTCGCGCGAAGCGGAGGGTTCCTGCTGGAACTGCGCGTCCCGCCCGCCTCCGCCGGGCGGGCGCTCGCCGCCGTCGCACGGGCGGGCGACGACGCGGGCGGCCTTCCCGTCCACGTCCGCGGGTCGGCCGCCTCCTGCGTCCTGTACCTGGCCCCGCCCCTGGACACCTCGCCCGGCGCGGCGGAGATCTTCGTCACGTCCCTGCGTACCGAGGTGGCCCGGGACGGCGGCAGACTGGTGGTGTGGACCGCGCCCCCGGAGGCGGCCGCCCGGCTCGACCGCTTCGGCCCCGTGGGAGCCGCCGCGCTGATGCGGCGCGTGAAGGAGCGTTTCGACCCCGAGGGGCGCATGTCACCCGGACGGCTCGCCGGCGCCCCGCCGGCGGGCTCGGGCATGTGAGGAGCGAACGTCCGTGGACCCCGAGCTGATCAAGGCCGAGTTGATCAAGGACTGCGTGCACTGCGGGTTCTGCCTGCCCACCTGCCCGACGTACGCGCTGTGGGGCGAGGAGATGGACTCCCCGCGCGGGCGGATCCACCTGATGAAACAGCACGTCGAGGGTACCCCGCTGACACCGGAGATGGCGGGGCACTTCGACGCGTGCCTGGGCTGCATGGCCTGCGTCACCGCGTGCCCGTCCGGCGTCCGGTACGACACGCTGATCGAGCAGACCCGGGCCGAGGTCGAGCGGACCCACCGCCGCGGCTGGGACGAGCGCGCCTTCCGCGCCCTCGTCTTCGGCCTGTTCCCCCACCCCCGGCGGCTGCGCGCGCTCCGCCTGCCGCTGAAGCTCACCGAACGGCTCCGGCCGCGCCTTGCCCCGCTGCTCGAACGCCTGGACCCGCGCCTGGCCGCCATGGCCGCCCTCGCGCCGCCGATCCCCCGCCGCACCCGGATCCCCCCGCTCGTCGCCGCGCGGGGCGAGCGGCGGGCCGTCGTCGGCATGCTGACCGGCTGCGTACAGGCCGAGTTCTTCCCCCGGGTCAACGCGGCGACCGCGCGCGTGCTGGCCCTGGAGGGCTGCGACGTGGTCGTCCCTCCCGGCCAGGGCTGCTGCGGGGCGCTGTCGGTGCACTCCGGGCGCCCCGAGGAGGCCTCGCGGTTCGCCCGGCGCACCATCGCGACGTTCGAGCGCGCGGGCGTGGACACCGTGATCGTCAACGCGGCGGGGTGCGGGTCGAGCACCAAGGAGTACGCCGACCTGCTCGCCGGCGACCCCGGCTGGGCGGATCGGGCGCGCGCGCTGCGGTTCGTGGACCTCGCCGAGTTCCTGGCCGAGCTGGGGCCCGCGGCCGAGCGGCATCCCCTGCCGATGACGGTCGCCTACCACGACGCCTGCCATCTCGCGCACGCCCAGGGGGTGCGCGCCCAGCCGCGCGCGCTGCTCGCGGGCGTGCCGGAGCTGCGGGTCAGGGAGATCCCGGACGCGGCGATCTGCTGCGGGTCCGCGGGGACGTACAACCTTTTCCAGCCCGAGGCGGCGCGCGAGCTGGGCGACCGAAAGGCGGAGCAGGTGCTCGGCGTCGGCGCCGACCTGCTCGTCTCGGCCAACCCCGGCTGTACGATGCAGATCGCCTCGGCCGCCCGCAGGCGGGGTGAGAAGCTCCGCGTGGCCCACACCGCCGAGGTCCTCGACGCCTCCCTCCGCGGCCTGCCCCCTGCCGCATTGGGAGCGCCATGAGCCCATGCCCCGCGCGACCGGAGGAAGCGTCATGAGCACCGTTCAGTCTGTCGACCGGGCTCTGGACGTGCTGGAGGCGCTGGCCGATCGAGGTGGGGAGGCGGGGCTGTCGGAGATCGCGGCGCGCACCGGCCTGCCGTACGGGACGATCCACCGGCTGCTCCAGGCGCTGCTGAGCCGCGGGTACGTCCGCCAGGAGTCCGACCGCCGCTACGCCCTGGGCAGCGCCCTGGTGCGCCTCGGAGGGGCGGCCGAGCGCATGGTGGCCGTGTGGGCGCAGCCGTACCTGGAGAAGATGGTGGCCCTGTCCGGCGAGACCGCGAACCTCGCCGTCATGGAGGGCGACTTCGTGGTCTACGTCGCCCAGGCGGCGTCCCCCCGGCGCCTGCGCATGTTCGCCGAGGTCGGCCGCCGAGTGCTGCCGCACAGCACGGCGGTCGGGAAGGTGATGCTGGCCGACCGCCCGGACGCGGCGGCCGTCCTCGCCCGCACGGGCCTGCCCCGCCGCACGGAGCACACGGTCACCACGGTCGAAGAGATGATGGCCGAGCTGGACGCGGTGCGCGAGCGCGGGTACGCCGTCGACCTCGGCGAGGAGGAACTGGGCGTGCACTGCCTGGCGGTGCCGGTCAGGGACGGCGGGCGGGTGATCGCCGGCATGTCCGTCTCGGGGCCGGTCGAGCGCATGGAGGCCCTCGACCGCGACCGGCTGGCCGAGGGCCTTCGCCGGATCGCCGACGAGTTCGGCGCCGAGCTGACCCCGCCCCGCTGACCCGAACAGTGCCTATTGCCGCGCCTCCGGCACGGCGGGTCCGGGGCGCCTTTTAGGCGGTGTTCTTCCGTCGTCACTCGGAAGGGCTCGTACCTCACCCTTCCTCCCTCCTCCTCCAGAACACCGCCGCGCCCCGAACAGGGTCAGTCCTCTTTGACTTCGGCGGCGGGGATGGGCCGGTCGCCGATGCAGTGGATCTCGATCTCGGTCCGCGCGCGCTCCGACTCGAACCGGACGCGCACCTTGTCGCGCGGCCCCGGCTCGGCTTCCTTCACCTGGTACCCGGGGGCGGGAGTCCAGGTGAGCAGGGTCACCAGGCCGCCCTCGCACCGCGCCACGACGACGCCTCCCCGCGCCGAGATCACCTCTCCCACGCCGTCGCTGTGCCCGGACGGCCGGGGCGAGGCCGTGCGCGCCGGCGGCGTGTCGCGAGGAGAGGGTTCGTCCTCGGGAGACTCCGTGTCGCCGGGCGTGCGCGACGGGCCCGCAGGTGAGGGCGCACCGTCCGCGGAGCCGCCGCCCACCCCGCTCGCGGAGGGAGCGGCGGCGAGCTCCCGGCGCACGTCGGCCGCGGTCAGCACGCGGCCCGAGGAGCCGGTCACCGCCTCCCCGAGGAACGCGGTGACGACCACACCGGCACCGGTTGCGATGAGCGCGACGACCAGCCACCCGGCCACCACGAGAAGCCGACGCCGATTCATGCGCTGAATCCTCCCTGGCCGTCCCCTAAGCTGGGGTTAAAGGGAAGATAACGGACTTCATACCGCACGCCCCGACCGGTTAGCGTAACCGCCCATGGCCAACGTCCTGATCGTCGAGGATGACGCGGCGATCCGCACCGCGCTCATCCGGGGACTGCGTGATCGAGGACACGCCGTCTCCTCCGCCCCGACCGCGCTGGAGGGCCTGCGCCAAGCCATGGCCGAGCGCCCGGACCTCATAGTGCTGGACCTCGGCCTGCCCGACCTGGACGGCACCGAGATGCTGCGGATGCTGCGGGCCGTCAGCCGCGTACCCGTGATCGTGGCGACCGCGCGGGACGGCGACGCCGAGATGGTCCGCCTGCTCGACGCCGGGGCCGACGACTACGTGGTCAAGCCCTACAGCGCCGCCCAGCTCGACGCCCGCGTCCGGGCGGTGCTGCGCCGCGCCGCCGAGAGCCCGGCCGACCCCTCGATCACCGTGGGCGGGCTGCGGCTGGACCCGCGCGGCCGGGAAGCGGTCCTCGACGGGACGGTCCTGGACCTCACGCCCCGCGAGTTCGACCTGCTGCACTACCTCGCCGCCCGCCCCGGCCAGGTCGTCACCAAGCGCGAACTGCTCACGGAGGTGTGGCAGGCGCGGTACGGGGGCGCGGACAAGACCGTGGACGTCCACCTGTCCTGGCTTCGCCGCAAGCTGGGCGAGACCGCCCAGACCCCTCGATACCTGCACACCGTCCGCGGGGTCGGGGTCAAGCTGGTCGATCCGTCATGAGGAGCTGGCTGGCGCTGCTCGTGGCCGCCACCACCTCGCTGGTGCTCGTCGCGCTGCTCGTCCCCATGGGCCTGCTGGTGCGCGCGCTGGCGCAGAGCGGCGCGGTGAACCGGGCGACTGCCGAGGCACAGTCGGTGGCGGCGTCGGTGGGGCCGGCCGACCGGGCCGCCCTCACGCTGGCCGTCAAGCGCACCTCGGCCTCCAGCGGCCACGCCGTCACCGTCTTCCTCCCGGACGGGACTCTCGTCGGCTCCCCCGCCCCGAGGTCCGCCGCCGTGGAACTCGCGGCGCGGGGGCGCAGCCTGGTGGCCGAGACCCCCTCGGGGCTGGAGGTGCTGGTCTCCGTGGAGGGCCTTCCCGGCGGGACGGCCGTCGTGCGCGCCTACCTCACCGAGGCGGACCTGCGCCAGGGCGTCCCGGAGGTCTGGCTGGGCATGCTCGTCCTCGGGCTCGCGCTCATCGGCCTCGGCATCCTGGTCGCCGACCGGCTGGCGCTCGCGCTGACCCGGCCCATGACCGGCCTTGCCCGCGTCTCCCACCGCCTCGCCGCCGGCGACCTGGCCGCGCGCACCACGCCCGGCGGCCCGCCCGAGGTGCGGGATGTCGGGCTGGCGCTCGACCACCTGGCCGGGCGCATCAGCGACCTGCTGGCCGAGGAACGCGAGACCGCCGCCGACATCTCCCACCGGCTCCGCACGCCCCTGACCGGCCTGAGGCTGGAGGCCGAGTCGCTGGCGGACCCCGAGGAGGCCGCGCGCCTCGGCGCCCGCGTGGACGCGCTGGAGCGCGCCGTGAGCTCGGTGATCCTCGACGTGCGGCGCCGCTCGCACGAGCAGGCGGCCTGCGACGCGGTGTCCGTCGTGGGCGACCGCGTGACGTTCTGGTCGGTCCTGGCGGAGGACCAGGACCGGCCCGTGACGCTGGACCTCCCGCCGGGTCCCCTGACCGTGGCGGTGGGCGCCGCCGAGCTGTCCGCCTGCGTGGACGCGCTGCTCGGCAACGTCTTCGCCCACACCCCCGACGGCGCGGGCTTCACCGTGCGTCTCAGCCCCGGCCCGGACGGCGTACGGCTGGAGGTCGCCGACACCGGGCCGGGCTTCGGGGCCGGACTCCTCGGGCGGGGACGCAGCGGCGCGGGATCGACCGGGCTGGGCCTGGACATCGCCCGGCGGACGGCGGAGGCGTCGGGCGGGTCGATGACGGCGGGCGACGGCCCGGACCGCGGCGCCATGGTCGTCCTGGTCCTCGGACGCCGATCCTCCCTCTCGTAGCCGGTTCTCCGCGTCCTGGATCTTAGGGCGCCGTTAACGTCGCCGCAGCGCGCGTTTAGCCCGGCCCCGGCGAGCCTTGGGCCATGACGAACACAACGAGCACCACACGAGGCAGGACCGTCAAGCTGCTCATCGCGGGCGCCGGAGCGCTGGCCGTCCTCGGGGCCGGGGCCACCGCCGCCGAGGCCGCGCCGCGCCCCGCGGTCCCGTCCGGCACGACGGCCGCGATCACCGCCACCCCGACGCCGACCACGGCGACCACCGCGATCAGCTCCCGCCAGGCGGTCGTGATCGCCACCAAGCGGGTCCCGGGCGCCCGGGTCACCAAGGTCGAGCATGAGTCGGAGCACGGGCAGCGCGTCTGGAAGGTGGTGTTGAAGAAGAACGGCACCGAGTACCGCGTCTACGTCTCCGCCAAGACCGGAAAGATCATCAAGGTCAGCACAAAGCACGGCGACAAGTCCCGAACCCGCCATGGCTAAGGCGCGGCCATAGGACTGTTCGAGGCACGGCGGTGTTCCGGAGTCCTCGGGCGCAAGGGTGAGGAACAATCCCTTGCGCCCGAGGGCGGAAGAACGCCGCCCAAAGGGGCGCCCCGAACCGCCGTACCGGAGGCGCGGCCATAGGCACAGCGCCCCGAATACCTCTCAGCGGCACTGGGCGAGCATGGCGTCCTTGTCGGCGCTGGTGATCGACAGTTCGTACTTCAACGCCACCTGGGCGAAACGCACGGCGTACGAGCAGCGGATCGTCTTGGACGGCGGGAGCCAGGTCGCCGGGCCGGAGTCCCCCTTGGCGGAGTTGGTGGGGCCGTCCACCGGCATGAGGTTGAGCGGGTCGTTGGCGATCTGCACCCGCTTGGCCTTGCTCCACTGGGACGCGCCCATCTGCCAGTCGTAGGAGAGTGGCATGACGTGGTCGATCTGCACCTCGGCCGCGGCGCTCTTGGACCACTTGATGACCTTGCCGGTGTAGGGGTCTTCGAGGGTCATCGAGATCAGGACGCAGTCGGAGCCCGAGCGGTACTTCAGGTCCTCGCCATCGCGGGCCAGCACGTCGTTGCGCGTGTCGCAGCCGTTGCGCGCGAGCGGGATCCCCTCGGCGGTGTCGGCCCAGGCGTACCCGAACTCGTCGCGGTCGTAGCCGGTCTTGGGCCCGCGTCCCTTGGTCGGCACCTTCTCGATCAGCTTGACGGCGGCCGAGCGGTCCTTGGACGAGGTGATCGCGCCCAGGCCGGGCTCGGTGCCATTGGGGTTGTCCAGCGGGTTGATGCCCGCGGAGGAGCCGCCGTCCCCGCCTCCGGACCCTCGCGAGCCTCCGCCGGCCGCTCCGCCCCCGCCGTCGCCGTCGCCGGGACCGCCCGCGTCGATCGGGCCGCACCCCGCCAGCAGGACGGCCGCGGCGACGCCGGCCACGATCGCGCGAGATCTACGCAGACCCACTGCCACCCCCAGGTAAAGAAAATGTAATACCTAGGTATAGCAACTACCCGCGAAAACCCCGATTACGGCAAGTCCTATCAATGCCCCCGCCCGGCTACGACCACCGGAAACCCCGCCTTAACCGGCGAATCCATGTTTTCCAGACATGTCAGGACATACGCGGGCGGCGCCCGGCCGTTTCCAGCCGGGCGCCGCCCGCGTCACACTCACCGCGTAAGGCCCCTACAGGCCGTACTCCTTGACGATGCGCTCGTGCCGCTCGACCTCGACGCCCACGGCGCGCGCCAGGTCCAGCCAGGCCATCGGGTGGCTCCAGCGCTCGGTCGCGTCGTCCAGCACGGCGTCCAGCTCGGACGGGCCGACCTGCGGCGGCACGGCGATCCAGCCGTACACGCCCGCCAGCCGCTCGCCGGTGGACGGGTGGGCGACGGTGTAGTTCTCGTCGCTGTAGACCCACATCGGCCAGCCGCGCTCGGCCATGACCTCGTTGAACTCGGTCCAGTCCTCCTCGGTCGGCGCGGCGCCGTCGAAGAACCAGCTCGTGTACCCGCCCGGCCGCAGCATCGACACGGCCGCGAACGGGATGACGAAGCCCTCCTGCGCCTCGGCGTCCTCGGGGACCGGCTCCAGCGGCCGGGGGTCGATGACGACGACGTCACCCGCGTTGTAGTCCATGCCACGGGGCTGCGGGATGAGCAGACGGGCGGTGGCCGGCCCGGTGCGCAGGGCCAGCACCTCGCGGCGACTGCCGTCGGAGACCGGCAGGACGACCCGGACGAGGTGCCATTCCTCCTCGATCGGCCCCTCGGCGGTGGCCAGCTGCATGCCGAGCTTGGCGGCGCCCACGCGGACCAGCGGCCAGTCCTCGGCGGCGGTCGCCATGACGATCATGCGCCAGACGTCTTCCTCCTCGCCGGCGTCCGACTCGACCAGCTCGCGCAGCACGGCCGCGCCCTTGGCGTTGTCGCCGAGCTGCTGGGCCGCGCCCGCGAGCATGCGGCGGGCCTCCAGCGCGATCGCGCCCTCGGCGCCCGCCTGGAGGGACTTCTCGGCCTCCTCGGCCGTCTCGGCCCACCGCTCGCGGGCGCGGTGCAGCCGGGCCAGCGCGAGGTGGGAGCCGGCGGGGGGCAGCAGGGCGGCGACGCGCTCCAGCCGCTCGTCCTGGCCCGCCTCGACCAGCACGCCGGTGAGGTAGGCGATGTCCTCCTCCTCGGCGGTGGCGGGGTCGCCGTCCTCGACGATCGTCTTCCACAGGATGTCGGCGCCGACCGGCGCGTACCCGAGGAAGCTGAGCGTGGTGGTGTGGCGGCGCGTCGCCGGCAGGTCGGTGCCCGACAGCGGCCACAGCCAGCCCACCCAGCGCTCGGGGTCGGCGTTGTGGCCGTCGGCGGCGTCGAAGTAGGCGACCAGCTCGTCCTGCGGGCCGGGCGGGGGCAGCGGCGTGACCGCGTCGGCGGCGGCGCGCAGCTCGGCCACGCGCTCGGCGAGCCCCTCGGCTGCGCGCAGCGAGCCGATCCACGACTCGGCGAGGTCGGCGAGGGCGCGGGCCTGCCAGGCGCCCTGCCGCTTGACGGCGAGGTCGCCGGAGATCAGCGCCAGCTCGACGCGCCCGCGGTGGACGCCCATGGTCTCGAAGTAGGTCATCCACTGGCGCATGACCCGGCCGAGCTGCCAGGTGTTGCTGATCACCTGGTCGAGCAGGCGGACGGCGCGCGCCCACTCGACCCAGTCGCGCGGGTGGTCGCCGACGACGTCGAGGTCGGGGAGGGCGTCCAGCGCCTCCTTCGAGCGGCCCACGGTGGCGAGCACGAGCGCGCGCAGGACGCCCTCGCGGTGGTCCTTGGCGACAGGATCCTCGGCGGGGAACTCCGTGGCGGAGTCGAGCTCGGTGAGCGCCTCCTGCGCCCGGCTCGCGGCGAGCAGGGCGCGCACGCCCATGGCGGCGAGCTCCCAGCTCACCTGGCCCCCGGCTCCCCGGTGCCCGGCGACGGCGGACTCGTAGTAGGTGACCGCCTGCGCGGCCTCCCCGCCGTCGAGCAGCGCCGAGACGTACTGCGTGACGAGGCCGCAGAACGCGGGCGTCCCGGGACGCACCCCCTCAAGGACGGCGCCGAGCGCGGCGAGGCGCTCGGCGGCGTACCCGGGGCCGTCGGTGTTGGCCTGCGTGACGGCCAGGACCTCGGCGGCGGCGGGGACGGAAGGGCACTCCTTCACGTCCTCGCGCGCGGCGAACTCGACCAGCGCCTCCGCGTCGCCGAGCGCGACGGCGCCCTGGGCGCGGTCGCCGATGCGGCCGACCAGGTGCCAGTGCCGGGCGAACAGCTCCAGCCAGGGCAGTTCCAGCGTCTCGGCCTGCTGGGCCACCGCCGGAGCCATTACGTCGAGCTGGGGGTACCGGCCCTCGAAGGCCTGAGCGGGGAGGTCGCCCAGGGCGATGGCGAGCCCGGTGTTGCCTGCTTCGTGCAGTTGCCGTTGGGTGTCAGCGACCCAGGCCCAGATGTCCACGTCCATGGCAGGCCAGTCTGCCAGTTCACCGAGCCTGCCCCAAACATGCGGGCGTGTGCGGTGGGGATGGACGGCCGCCGACGGCCGGTAGGGGCTGGATCAACCGGAATGACGGAAGAGGCCGCTACGCGTGGTGCGCAGTGACATGGGCGGCGACCACTTCCGGCCGCTACGCGTGGTGCGCGGTGACCTCGCCGGAGGCGACGAGGACCGCCGGACCGGTCAGCAGGCTGGTGGTCCCGTCGAGCGTGACGGTGAGCAGCCCGCCGGGCACCTCGACGACCCACCGCCCCCGCGTCTCACCCGCGAGCCGCGCCGCGGCCACCGCCGCCGCGACCGACCCCGTGCCGCACGAGCGCGTCTCGCCCGAGCCGCGCTCGTGGACGCGCATCACCACCCGCCGCTCCCCCACCGAGTTGAGCAGCTCGATGTTGACCCCGGCCGGGAACACGGCGGGGTCGAAACCGGGCTGCGCGGTCAGGTCCAGCTGCCCGACCGGGTCGCCGGTCACGCAGGCCAGGTGGGGGTTTCCCATGTCCACGACCAGGCCGGTGTACTCGGTGCCGCCCACGGTGGCCCAGCTCTCGCCCCCGACCACGGGCGTTCCCATGTCCACGGTGACGTCGCCGGCGGAGCCCAGGCTGACGTGCCGCACCCCGGCGCGGGTCACGACGTCGAACTCGCCCGGCTCGGCGAGCCCCGCGTCGACGAGGTAGCGGGCGAAGACCCGCAGGCCGTTGCCGCACATCTCGGCGACGCTGCCGTCGGCGTTGCGGTAGTCCATGAACCACTGGGCGTCCCCGGAGCGCGGCGCCCGCTCGGACTCGCGGTCGAGGATCTCGCCGGCCTCGGCGCTCAGCTTGGCGGGCACCACGCGCAGGACTCCGTCCGCGCCGATGCCGGCGCGCCGGTCACACAGCCAGGACACCAGCGACGCGGAGAGCTCCAGGCTCGCGTCGGGGTCGGGAAGGATGACGAAGTCGTTCTCGGTGCCGTGGCCCTTTACGAAGCGCATGTCTCCGAAGTCTACGCCGCGATCAGCACCGCCGCCCGTTCGAGCAGGTCAGGGGCGTCGAACGGCAGCCATCTGACGCGGGGGTCGCGCCGGAACCACGACTCCTGGCGGCGGGCGAACCGGCGCGTGGCCCGGACCGTCTCCTGCTTGGCCTGGTCCTCCGTCCACTCCCCGGCGAGGTGCCGCAGGACCTGCGCGTACCCGAGCGCCCTGCTCGCGGTGCGCCCGCCGGCGAGCCCGTGCGCGGCGAGGGCCCGCACCTCCTCGACGAACCCCGCCTCCCACATGCGGTCGACGCGCAGCGCGATGCGCTCGTCCAGGACGGGCCTCGGCACGAGCAGGCCGATCTGCACGCTGTCGTAGACGGCGTCGTAGGACGGCATCGTCGCCGAGAACGGCCGTCCGGACAGCTCGATGACCTCCAGGGCCCGCACGATGCGGCGGCCGTTGCTGGAGAGCACCGCCTCGGCGGCCACCGGGTCGAGCTCCTTCAGGCGCTGGTGCAGGACCTCGGGACCGGCCTCGTCCAGCTCGACCTCCAGCCGGGCCCTGATCGCGGGATCGGTGCCGGGGAAGTCGAGGTCGTCCAGGGCGGCCCGGACGTACAGTCCCGAGCCGCCGACCAGGATCGGCGCCCTTCCTGCCGCGCGCAGGCGGTCGATCAGCGGGCGGACCATGCGCTGGTACTCGGCGACGCTCGCCGTCTCGCCCATGTCCCAGACGTCGAGCAGGTGGTGGGGGACGCCGCGGCGCTCGGCGGGCGTGAGCTTGGCCGTCCCGATGTCCATGCCCCGGTAGAGCTGCATGGAGTCGGCGTTGATCGCCTCGCCGCCGAGACGCAGCGCGAGATCGACCGCGAGATCCGACTTTCCGGCCGCCGTGGGCCCGACGACGGCGACGACGGGCGGGCGTTCCACTACAGCTCCCAGTCGAGGGTGGGCGGGAGGTGGCCCTCCAGGGTGAGCAGCCAGCGCTTGGTCTCGATGCCGGTGCCGCTGAACCCGCCGATGCCGTTGCCCGCGACGACGCGGTGGCACGGGACGATGATCGGGATGGGGTTGGTGCCCATGACCTGCCCGATCGCCCGCGCGTCCACCCCGGCACGGCTGACCGCCCCGAGGTCGCCGTAGGTGATGACCTTGCCGTACGGGACGTTCGCGTACAAAGTGCCGAGCACGCGGCGTTGCAGCGGGGACGTCAGCCGCCAGTCGATCGGGACGGTGAACTCCTTCAGCTCGCCCGCGAAGTAGGCGGCCAGCTCCTCCCGGACCAGCACGGTGCGGGCCGGGTCGTCGACCGGCGTGGCGTCCAGGTTCTCCAGCACCCAGCCGCGCGCCCGCACGCCGTCCCGGAACGCGGCCGACACGACGCCCGCCCGCGTCACGGCGGCCATGACGGTGCCGACGCGGGTCGGCACGGCGGCGAAGGCGACGTCTACCATCCGATCATTTCCATCCGCGTGTGCGCCTGGACGGGCGGACCTGCCCGTCTTTCTCACCGTAACGGTGGCCGGGCGTCCCGGAGTCCCGATCTTCGAGGATCACCGCGAAAGCCAGCGCGCGACGAGATAGCCGACGCCGTAGGGCGCCTCATCGTAGAGCAGCTCCCCGGCCAGGCCCGGCACGGCGTCGTCGCCCGCCGCCCCGGCGAGGACCTGGAACGCGGCCCGGCCCGCCACCCACAGCTCGTCCGCCTCGCCGGGGTCGAGCGCGGCCAGCGCCCGGACGTCCACGCCGGCGAGGGCCCGCGCGAGGGCCTCGTCGTAGGCCGCCGCGTCCGGGTGGAGGTATCCGGGGGACTTCACGGTGAGCCTCGCCGAGCCGTCCCCCATGACCAGCAGCGCGACGCGCTCGCCGCGCCCCGCCAGCGTCTCGCCGAGGCGCGCGCACGCCTCGGGCGGGGCGTCGGAGGCCACGGCCTCGTGGGACGCGGGGAGCCCGGCGCCCGCGAGGCCGAGCAGCCACCGCCCGAGCGTGAGGGACAGCGGCAGCACCGGCGTCCCGTCCCCCACCCGCACATCCGCGCCCCAGGGGGCGAGGCTTCCCGCCGCGTCCGGCCCGTAGGACCGGGTGGCGCCGGCGCCGCCGACCGTGATCAGCGCGTCCGGACGGGCGGCGGCGAGCGAGCGGACGGCGGAGACGCACGCCTCGCGCAGACCGTCCAGCTCGGGCGCGGCCTCGCCCGCGACCTCGGGGACGATCAGCGGCGGGTGCGGGCATACGGCAGCGGCGACAAGCACGCGATCAGGCTAGCCCTCCGCGCCACCTCAAGGTGCCGATCAGGTGCCGCCGAAGTCCTGGGTCCACCACGGGCCGCCGCTGCCGAAGTGCACGCCGACGCCGATGGCCTTCAGCTTGCAGTTCATGATGTTGGCGCGGTGGCCGGGGCTGTTCAGCCAGGCCTTGACGACTGCCGCGGGCGTCTGCTGGCCCTTGGCGATGTTCTCGGCGTACATCGACGAGGTGTAACCGGCCGCCTTGATGCGGTCCCAGGGCGTGCGCCCGTCCTTCGAGTTGTGGTCGAAGTAGCCCTTGGCCGCCATGTCGTCGGAGTGACCGCGGGCCGCCCGGCGCAGCTTCTCGTCGATGCGCAGGGGGCCGCAGCCGTTGTCCTTACGCGCGGCGTTGGTCAGGCGCGCGACCTCGTCCTCGGCGGCCACGACGTTCGAGGGGCCCTGGGCGTTCGAGGTCGGGCTGGGCGCCGACTTGGTGGGGCTCTTGGTCGGGCTCTTGGTGGGCGACGCGGTCGGCTTCTGGGTCGGCTTCGGGGTCGGCTTCGGCGTCGGCCGGAGGCGCTGGCGGCTCGTGGGCGTGGCGGACGGCTTCACGGAGGGCTTGGCCGTCGGCGTGGCGCTCCGGTCGAGGTCGCGGAAGAAGTCGTCGCCGGCACCGGCGTAGGCGCCCGGCCGCTCCGGATAGGGGGCGACATATCCGACGGGTCCGTCCGGGCCGGGGCGCGTGCCCTGGCCACCCTGGGGCGCCTGCGCGTCATTCGTGCCGGAGTTCTTCTTGGTCTTCGCGCTCTGGCCGCCCGAGGGCGGGGCCGTCTTGGCCACCGGGTCGGCGTGCTCGGCGCGCGAGCCGTCCCCGGACCGGTTGATGTCGAGGGCTCCGCCCTTACCGCTGCCCGACCCCTCCGAGCCGGACGATCCCCCGGACGCGGAGCCTGCGGAGGTGTCCTCCTGAGACGCGTCGTTCTGGCCCGCGTCGTTCGAGCCCGCGGCGGTCGCGTCGCCGGCGTCGGCGGTCCCGTCCTGCCCGTAGGTCTGCAGCGAGGACTTCTGGGAGACCGGCTCGGCGGCCGAGGAGCCGCCCGTGAGCGCGACCACCCCACCCGCGGCGACGGCGGCGGCGACCACGGCCACGGCCGCGCTGATCGCTATGGTGCGCCGGCCCTGACGGGGACCGGGGGAATCGTCGGTGGAGAGGTATTCGGTCGGTAGTACAGGGCTGGACTCGTCGTAACGGCCCGGCGACGTACGGTCGTGCCGATCCATGTGGTGACTCCTGCGGCCTATCGGGGAGAAAGCGCTCCGGCTTCCGCGGGTGGTCGTTCACACTAGCCACATAGGACCAGCTAGCGCACCTCAATCACGGAAGAATCACGACTTGTCATCTCTTGGACCGATCTCATGTCGAACACCGGGCGCCTTCACAGGAGTGACCGCGATCTTCGCCCTCGCGGGGCTGACGATGAGCTGCGGAACCGTTCCAGCGGGGACGGGTGCGCCCTACCCGCCGGAGTTTCCGGCGCCGCGTCCGCCAGGCGCGGACACCGCGCCGATCACCCGCTCGGGCGCCGAGTCCGTCGCGGGAGCAGGGTCGCCGTTCGAATACCAGGGTCCGGAAATTTCCGGATATGAAACAAGGGGCGAGCCGCCGGAGCGAGGCTGGACGGCGCTCGTCCCCGTCCAGCGCGCCCCCGGACAGGACGGCGAGGACGGCGGGGCCGCCGGGAAGAAGGGGAAGGCCTCCGCGGCGGGGGGCGAGGCCCGCGGGCCGTACCGGAACGCGCCCCGGGCCGGAGCGCTCAGGAACCGCGCGTTACCCCAGGTGCCCCGCACCCTGGAGCCGCCGTACGGGCGGGTGCCCGCGCCGCCGGGCGAACAGGTGCCCGCGCCGCGCGACAGGCGGGTCCACGAGCCCAGGCACTCGGCGACGCCGTCCCCTCGTCGTACGGCCTCCCCGCCGCAGAACGGGCACGAGCCGCCCAGGAACCCCTGGGGGACGACTACGCGGACGCCCCCGCGCGTCCAGGACCGGCCTCCCTACCCCATGGGAGACCCGTGCGCGAAGTTCACCGACTTCCGCCGGTACTACTGCGACCGCCTGATGGGCAGCCGTGGCGACTGACCATGTTCGGGGCGCGGCGGTGTTCTGGAGGAGGGAGGAAGGGGTGAGGAACGAACTCCTTCCGGGTGACGACGGAAGAACGCCGCCTGAAGGAGCGCCCCGAATCGCCGTGCCGGAGGCACGGCGATAGGCACACAAGCGGACCCGAAGCCGGAACCCGGACCGGCTTCACCACCCGCTTCCCGGACCGGACCCGAACCGGCCCGTCGCACGAACCGGCTTCACGAGCGGCGTCAGGCGCGTCCAGGCTCAGGAGCGGCGCAGCGCGGGCATGCCCAGCGACACCGCGCCCGGCTTGCCGGAGGAGCCCCCGCCCGTGCCGCAGGCGGCGCTCTCGCGCGCCTCCCACGCGTCGCCCGCGCGGGTGCGGCGCAGCGCCAGGGCGGGACCGTCGGCCACGAGGTGGTGCGGCGCGGCGTAGGTGACCTGGACGGTCACCATGTCCCCCGGCCGGGGTACCGCCCCATCGGCGGGGACGAAGTGGACCAGGCGGTTGTCGGGGGCACGTCCGGACATACGCCGGGTGGCGTCGTCCTTGCGTCCCTCACCCTCGGCCACCAGGACCTCCAGCGTGCGGCCGACCTGCGCCTTGTTCTCCGACCAGGAGATGTCCTCCTGAAGGGCCACGAGCCGCTCGTAGCGCTCCTGGACGACCTCCTTGGGCACCTGGCCGTCCATCGTGGCCGCGGGCGTGCCGGGACGGATCGAGTACTGGAAGGTGAACGCGTTGGCGAAGCCGGAGCGGCGGACGACCTCCAGCGTGCCCTGGAAGTCCTCCTCGGTCTCGCCGGGGAAGCCGACGATGATGTCGGTGGAGATGGCGGCGTCGGGCATGGCGGCGCGCACCCGCTCGATGATGCCGAGGTAGCGCTCGGCGCGGTAGGAGCGGCGCATGGCCTTCAGCACGCGGTCGGAGCCCGACTGGAGCGGCATGTGGAGCTGGTGCATGACGTTCGGCGTCTCGGCCATGGCGGCGATGACGTCGTCGGTGAAGGCCGCCGGGTGGGGCGAGGTGAACCGCACGCGCTCCAGGCCCTCGATGTCGCCGCAGGCGCGCAGGAGCTTGCCGAACGCCAGGCGGTCGCCGAACTCCACGCCGTAGGTGTTGACGTTCTGCCCGAGGAGCGTGACCTCCAGGACGCCGAGGTCGACCAGCGAGCGGACCTCGCCGAGGATGTCGCCGGGGCGGCGGTCCTTCTCTTTGCCGCGCAGGGCCGGGACGATGCAGAACGTGCAGGTGTTGTTGCACCCGACCGAGATCGACACCCACGCGGCGTACGGCGACTCGCGCTTGGTCGGCAGCGTGCTGGGGAAGACCTCCAGCGACTCCTTGATCTCGACCTGCGCCTCGTCGGCGACGCGCGCGCGCTCCAGCAGCATCGGCAGCGAGCCGATGTTGTGCGTGCCGAAGACCACGTCGACCCATGGGGCCCTGCGGACGATCTCGCCCTGGTCCTTCTGCGCCAGGCAGCCACCCACGGCGATCTGCATGCCGGGATTGCGTACCTTGGCCGGGCGCAGGTGCCCCAGGTTGCCGTACAACCTGTTGTCTGCGTTCTCGCGCACCGCGCAGGTGTTGAAGACGACCACGTCGGCCGTCTCGCCGTCGTCCGCCCGGACGTAACCCGCGTCCTCCAGCAGCCCGGACAGGCGCTCGGAGTCGTGGACGTTCATCTGGCACCCGTACGTGCGGACCTCGTAGGTGCGGGCGCGCTCCTCGGTGACACTCATCTCAACAGACAAGGGTAGGCGCATCGGGACGTCCGCCGCACTCTCACCGACCTGTCCCGAATTTCTTCCCGCCGTGACCAGGCCGTGATGCGATCGGTACCGCTCGGTTAGTGACTGGCGGCCTTGACCACTTACGTTGTCCAGCATGACGGAGAACGGGGACGCGACTCCTCTCGTCAGAGTCGAGAACGTCAACAAGAACTTCGGTTCCCTGCACGTGCTCAGGGACATCAACCTGACGGTCGACCGGGGTGAGGTCGTCGTGGTGATCGGCCCGTCGGGAGGAGGCAAGTCGACGCTCTGCCGCGCCATGAACCGGCTCGAGACCATCGACTCCGGCGTGATCACCTTCGACGGCAGGCCGTTGCCCGCGGAGGGCAAGGCGCTGGCCCGCCTGCGGTCCGACGTCGGCATGGTGTTCCAGAGTTTCAACCTGTTCGCCCACAAGACGATCCTGGAGAACGTCACGCTGGGGCCGATCAAGGTCAGGGGCGTCGGCCGCGAGCAGGCCGAGAAGCGCGGCATGGAACTGCTCGAACGCGTCGGCATCGCCGCGCAGGCGCAGAAGTACCCGGCTCAGCTCTCCGGAGGCCAGCAGCAGCGCACGGCCATCGCGCGCGCCCTCGCCATGGACCCGAAGATGATCCTCTTCGACGAGCCGACCTCGGCGCTGGACCCGGAGATGGTGCAGGAAGTGCTCGACGTCATGATCGGCCTGGCCCGGGACGGGATGACGATGGTCGTCGTGACCCACGAGATGGGCTTCGCCCGCAGGGCCGCCAACCGCGTGGTGTTCATGGCCGAGGGCCAGATCGTCGAAGAGAACACCCCCGACGAGTTCTTCACCAACCCCCGCACGGACAGGGCCAAGGACTTCCTGTCCAAGATCCTCACCCACTGATGCTTCCCGCACACCGAGCCCCCAGCGTTCCCAGGTTCCCCAGGCTTCGCAGGCCGCCCGGCACGTCGCCCTCGCGACGCCGCGTCGGCGTCCATACCATCGCCGCGATCCCGGCGCCTCCGCCGCATCGTGGCGAGCACCGACCGCACGTCAGGCAGGACCACCAAGAAAGCTGAGGTACACGCATGCGTTCACGACAGATCGGGGCCATCCTCCTGTCTGCCGCGGCACTGGCCGGCAGCCTCGCCGCCTGCGGCGGCAGCGGACCCACGTCGGCGCTCGAGAAGGCCAAGAACGACAAGAAGCTGACCATCGGTGTCAAGTACGACCAGCCCGGTCTCGGCCTGAAGAAGCCCGACGGCACGGTGGAGGGCTTCGACGTCGACGTGGCGAAGTACCTCGCCAAGGAACTGGGCGTTCCGGAGTCCGGCATCACCTGGAAGGAGGCGCGCTCGGCCAACCGCGAGACGTTCCTCCAGCAGGGCCAGGTCGACATGATCGTCGCCACGTACTCCATCACCGAGGCCCGCAAGCCGAAGGTCACCTTCGGCGGCCCGTTCTACATCGCCCACCAGGACACGCTGGTGCGCTCGGACGACACCTCGATCACCTCGCTGGACTCCCTCAAGGGCAAGCGCATCTGCCAGGTCACCGGCTCCAACTCCTGGAAGAACATCGCCGAGGGCACCAACAAGGAGAACAAGAAGGTCGAGGTCCAGCTCGTCCCGGCCGGCGCCTACGAGGAGTGCGTCACCAAGCTCAAGGGCAACGCCATCGACGCCGTGACCACCGACGACATGATCCTCGCCGGGTTCGCCAAGCGCGAAGGCTCCTCGCTGAAGGTCACCGGCGCCCCGTTCACCGACGAGAAGTACGGCGTCGGCCTCAAGAAGGGGGACAAGGAGACCTGCGAGGCGGTCAACAAGGCCATCGTGAAGATGTACCAGGACGGGACGATCAAGAACCTGTTCGACAAGCACTTCGGCGGAACCGGTCTGCAGTTCACGGCCACCGGCGCGCCACCCGCCGAGGGTTGCAGCTGACCCCCGTTCCCGGCGCCGGTGAGGCTTCCTCACCGGCGCTCCCCGTCTCCGGTGGAGCACGATGGAATCACTTCTCGACTTCAGTCCGCTCGCGCAAGAGTTCGGCACGATCCTCACCGGCTTCTGGGCGACGATCCGCCTGACCGTGATGAGCGCCCTGCTGGCGCTGATCCTCGGGACGGTTCTGGTCGCGATGCGGGTATCCCCCACGCCCGTCCTGCGGGCCGCGGGGACGGTCTACGTCAACATTCTGCGCAACACCCCGCTCACGCTCGTGCTGCTGCTGTGCGCGCTCGGGCTGAGCGACACCCTGCAGTACACCCTGTCCGGCGACTCGTCGACGAACTACTACTGGTGGGCCGTCCTCGGCCTGTCGGCGTACACCGCATCGTTCGTGTGCGAGGCGCTGCGGTCCGGCATCAACACCGTGCCGACCGGGCAGGCCGAGGCCGCGCGCGCCATCGGGCTCACGTTCACGCAGTCGCTGCGGCTCGTCGTGCTCCCGCAGGCGTTCCGCTCGGTCATCGCCCCGCTGGGCAGCATCCTGATCGCGCTCATCAAGAACACGACGATCGTGATCGTGGCCGGCTACATCGAGGCGTCCTCGGTCATGAAACAGATGATCGACGACTACGGCGGCACGCTGCCGATCTTCCTCGGATTCGCGGCCGGGTACATGGTCCTGACGCTGCCCACCGGCTTCTTCTTCGGCTGGTTGGCCAAGCGCATGGCGGTGAGCCGATGACCGCCCCCGCAACACGGAAGGGGGACGCGTGAGCACTACGAGCGTCCTGTTCGACGCGCCGGGTCCCCGGGCACGGCTGCGCAACAACATCCTGACCCTGATGTCGGCCGTCGTCCTGCTCGCGATCGCGTACGTGGTGATCAAGGGGCTGGCCGACAAGGGGCAGTTCGAGGGCAGGCTGTGGGAGCCGTTCCTGCAGGCCCAGGTCTGGACGGGCCAGATCATCCCCGGCATCGTCGCCACGCTGGAGGCCGCGCTCCTGTCGGCCGCGCTCGCGCTGGTCTTCGGCGTCCTCTTCGGGCTGGGCAGGCTCTCCGACCACGCCTGGATCCGCGTGCCCGCGGCCGCGGTCGTCGAGTTCTTCCGCGCGATCCCCCTGCTGCTGCTGATCTTCTTCGCCCAGGCGGGCCCCGCGACGATCAGCGGCTACACCGTCAGCGTCCCGGCCTTCGCCGCCGTGGTGATCGGCCTGACGCTGTACAACGGGTCGGTGCTGGCCGAGGTGTTCCGCGCGGGCGTCCTGTCGGTGCCGCGCGGGCAGTCGGAGGCCGGGTACTCCCTGGGCCTGCGCAAGAGCGGCGTCATGCGGCTCATCCTGCTGCCGCAGGCCACGACGGCGATGATGCCCGCGATCGTGAGCCAGATGGTCGTCCTGCTCAAGGACACCGCGCTCGGGTGGGTCATCGCCTACGAGGAACTGCTGAACTACGGGCTCAAGCAGATCCCGTCCAACTTCGGCAACCTCATCCCGAGCGCGATCGTCATCTCGCTTGTCTACATCGCGATCAACCTCGCCCTGAGCTACGTCGCCAACCGGCTCGAACGGCGGGGCCGGCGCAACTCGAAGACGACCGCGACCGTGGTCGGCGCGCCGACCGCCGTGGGCATGGGCGGCGGCACCGTGTAGCCCGTTCACGTGCCTTCGCGCGGCGCCGCGTACCCCTTGGACGGCGGCGCCGCGCGGCCCTCGGCAACTCCGCCGCATGCACCTCGGGAACTGCGCCCGTGGGCCTCGGGAACGGCGCCGCGTAAAGCTTCCGCCTTATCGCGGGCGGGTGCGCGGCCGGGCGGCTCTAATACTGCGAATGAGCAGGACGCGGCCCCTCCCGCCACCGGCCACCCGCCGCCGGCCCGGCGCCGGGCCGTCAGGAGCGCTGCCGGCGGGGCTCGTGGCGGCGCTCATCGCGGCGCCGGCCCTCCTCGCGGGCTGCGGAGGCGGCCACGGCACGCTCGTGATCGGCGTGCACCCCGGACGTCCCGGGCTTGCCGATCTGTCGCCCTCCGGCGGCTACGCGGGCTTCGAGATCGAGGTCGCTGGCTACGTCGCGCGGCGGCTCGGCTACCGGGACGACCAGGTGCGCTACGTGACCGTCCCGGCCTCCCCGCCCGCCGACCTCAGCATGGGAGAACCCCTGCCCGCGGACGGCCCCGGCCCGGCGTCCGTCGCGGGGCCCTATCTGGTCTCCGGCGAGGACATCCTCGCGGGCGCGGGCGACATGTCCGTCCGCCGCCTGCGTGACCTCACCCAGAAGCGGGTCTGCACGGCCTCCCCCAGCCCCCTGGTGGCCCGGTTCGGCTCGGCCTGGCAGCGCGCCTTCCTGACCGTCTCGACGCTGGAGGAGTGCGCCCGGCGGCTCGCCTCCGGGCGGGTGCACGCGGTCACCGGCGAGGCGGCGGTCCTCGCCGGGTTCGCCGCCCGCTCGCCGGAGGCCGTCCGGCTGGTCGGGCACACCTTCGCGCGGCAGGCGTACGGCATCGCGGTCGCTCGGGACGACCTTCGCGCGGGCGTGGACGACGCCCTGCGCGCGATGTTCGACGACGGCGCCTGGCGGCGCGCGGTGATCCGCCATCTCGGCGCGCTCGCCGGGAAATATCCCTCCCCGCCCGCTTTGCGCACCCACCCGGGAACACGAGCGGCTCCGTAGCGACCACACCGCGTCTCGTTTTCCGGCAGGATTCGGCTATGCCCCCCGAGCGCATGTCCGGGCGCCCCGTTCCTCCGTTCGGTGCCTGGCCCTCGCCCATCTCCACCGCCGAGGTCGTCCGGTCCGGCGTGCGGCCCGGTAACCCGACGGTCATCGGCGACGAGATGTGGTGGGAGGAGGAACGGCCCACCGAAGGCGGCAGGCGCACCATCGTCCACCGCGACGCGGGCGGCACGTGCCGAGAGCTGCTGCCCGCGCCCTGGGACGCGCGCACCCGCGTCCACGAGTACGGAGGCCGCTCGTACGCCGTGACGCCCGAGGGCGACGTCGTGTTCGCCGAGCACGCCGACCAGCGGCTGTACCTGCTGCCCGCCGGCGGCGGGGCGCCCCGCCCGATCACCCCCGAGCCCGACGTCGCGCGCGGGCTGCGCTACGCCGACCTGACCGTCCACGCGGGCGTGGTGTGGTGCGTCCAGGAACGCCACGGCGGCGACGGCAAGGTGGCCCGGTCGATCGTGTCGATCCCGCTGCCCGGCGGTGGCGAGCCCTGGCAGCGGGTCACGGGCAGCGACTTCTACGCCTCCCCCACGCCCTCTCCGGACGGCGAGCACCTCGCGTACATCTGCTGGGACCACCCGCGCATGCCTTGGATCGGCACCGAGCTGCGCGTCACCAGGCTCGCCGACGGCGAGTCGTGGCGCGTCATGGGCGGCCCCGCCGAGTCGGTGCTGGCGCCCCGGTGGAACGGGCCCGGCCACCTCTACCTGCTGACCGACCGCTCCGGGTGGTGGAACCTGGAGGAGGCCGGCCTGGACGGCTCGTCCTCGCGCGCGCTGTTCCCCGCCGAGGAGGAGTTCGCCTGGGCGCCCCAGCAGCTCGGCGCCGCGCCGTACGCCGTCCTCGCCGACGGGCGGCTCGCGGTCGTGCACGGGCGCGGCGACCTGCGGCTCGGCGTCCTCGACCCCCGCACGGGCGAGATGACGCACCCGCCGCAGCCCTACGACGGCTGGGAGCCGTCCCTCGGCGCCGACGGCTCCACGGTGTGCGGCATCGCCTACTCCGCGACGGTGTCCCGGTCGGTGGTGCGGGTCGACGTCGGCACCGGCACCTCCGAGAACACCGGCGAGAACACCGCCGAGAGCCTGCGCAGCGACATCGGCGAGCCGCCCGACGCGGCCTACCTGCCGGTGCCCCTGCCCGTCGAGATCCACAGCCGGTTCGGGCGCCGCGTGCACGCCTACGTCTACTCCCCCGCCAACCCTGCGGTGACCCTCGGCGAGGTCGCGCCGCCGTACGTCGTGTTCGCGCACGGCGGCCCGGCCGCGCACGGCGTGACCGCCCTCGACCCGCACAAGGCGTTCCTCACCAGCCGCGGCATCGGCGTGATCGACGTGAACTACGGCGGGTCCACCGGCTACGGGCGCGCCTACCGCGACCGGCTGAAGGGGCGCTGGGGCGCCGTCGACGTCGAGGACGTGATCGCCGCCGCCGAGTGGCTGCTCTCCGCCGGGCTCGCCGACCCCGAGCGCATCGCGATCCGCGGCGCGGGCGCCGGCGGCTGGACGGCCATGGCGGCCTGCTGCGCCACCGGGCTGTTCTGCGGCGGCGTCTCGATCGCGGGCGTCAGCGCTCTCGCGCCGCTGGCCGCCACGACGCACGACTTCGAGTCCCGGTACGTCGAATGGCTGGTCGGCCCGGAGAACGCCGCGCTGTACGCCACGCGGGAGCCGTTGTCCCGGGCGGGCCAGATCGACTGCCCGATGCTGCTGATGCAGGGCCAGGACGACCTCGTGGTGCCGCCGGCGCAGGCCGAGGAGTTCGTGGCGGTGCTCAACGAGCGCGGCGTCCCGTGCACCTACCTGTCCTTCGAAGGCGAGGGGCACGGTTTCGGCCGCGCCGAGACCAGGAGCGCCGCCCTCGCCGCCGAGCTGGCGTTCTACCAGCAGATCTTCCGGTAACCCGTCGCGGGTCCTGGGCCGTCACAGATCGCGGAGCGCCGGGAGGAGTTCCTTCTCCGCCCAGGTGAGGAACTCCTGCTGGTGCTCGGCGCCGATCTGCACCAGCGCGACGTGCGTGAAGCCCGCGTCGATGAACTTCTTCACGGCCTCCACCACCTTGTCCGGGTCGTCGCCGCAGGGCACCTGGGACGCGACGTCGTCCGGGCGGACGAACTTCGCGTACGACGCGAAGTTCACCGGAGCCGGTAGCTCAGAGAGCACCTTCCAGTCCGCGGCGAACCACCTCCACAGCCGGTGGGCCCGCTCCTTGGCCGCCTCGACGTCGGTGTCGTAGGAGACCGCGACCTGGCCGTAGACGGGCTTCCCCTCGCCGCCGGTGGCGTGGAAGCGGTCGACCAGGTGGGCGTCGGGATGGACCGCGATCAGCGCGTCGCCGTACTCCGCGGCGAGGTCGGCCGACTGCGGCCCGGAGGCCGCGATGCCGACCGGCACCGGCTCGTCCGGGAGGTCGTACAGCTTGGCCGAGTCGACGGTGTAGTGGTCGCCCCGGTAGCTGATGTAGTCCCCGGAGAACAACGCCTGGATGATCTCGACGGCCTCGCCGAACATCTCGTGGCGGATGTTCACCGGGGGCCAGCCCCGGCCGACGACGTGCTCGTTCAGGTTCTCACCCGCGCCGAGTCCCAGCGTGAAACGTCCGTCCGACAGCGCGCCCATCGTGGCGGCCTTCTGGGCCACCACGGCCGGGTGGTAACGCATGATCGGGCAGGTGACGTAGGTCATCAGCGGGATGCGCTCGGTGGCGTGGGCTACCGCGCCCAGCACCGACCAGGCGTAGGACGAGTGGCCCATCTCCTCGAGCCACGGGAAGTAGTGGTCGGACATGGCCTCGTAGTCGAACCCCGCGCGCTCGGCGCTGACGGCGTCATCGACCAGCCGCCGGGTGGGAGTCTGCTCGCACATGAGCGTGTAACCGATCTCTGCCATGGCGCCCCCATACCCTCGCGCCCGGCGAACGTGCCGTGCCTGGCGAAAAATATCCGAACCGGGCGTGTACCGAGAGGCTGGGGCGAAGCACCGCCCGAGTGGCGTTAAGCAGACTTTTCGCCCCCTGTGCGACATAGTGGGATTCATCGGGCGCGATGTCGGTGGCGGCGGACCTCGTCCAGCCGGGCCTAGGGTACAAAACTGGCTTGACGGGCGGACTTTGCTTGCTCGTTACCTCTCTGACGCTTAATCTCGACCACAGTGAGGAGCTACTCCGCGCAGTGCGGATTGCCATAACGGTGTTCGACGGACGATTTAGACCGATCACACCCAGCGGCCGGATGCCTTCGTGTCCGGGCGTTGGACATATTTGTCTGACAAGAATCGCCCGCTCGGGCGAGTCCGTGCCGCGTGTGTGGCCCTCGCGTGCTCAAGCTCGCGACGCGAGGAGGGTTGGCGCGCATGGATTCGACGATCGTGATCATGCTGGCGGTAGCCGTTGTCCTGCTGGCGCTCATCGCGATCGTCGCCCTGGTCGTGCTGATACGCCGCATCGGCGGCGACCGCACCGGCAGGCGCGGCCCGACCGCCGAGCAGCTCGCGGACGTCCACGCCGAGCTTGAACAGGCGCGGCGCGAAGGGCTGGAGATCCGCGTCAAGGCCGAGACCGACGCCGGTGAGATGGTCGGCAAGGCCGAGGCGGCCGCCGAGAACGCCCTGCGCATGCGCAAGGAGGTCGAGGACGAGTCCCGCGTCCTCAAGACCGAGCTCAAGGAGCTCAGGTCCGACCTGGAGCGCCGGGAGCACCGCCTCGCCGAGCGCGAGGAGCGGCTCGACGAGGAGACCCGCAGGCAGGCCGAGACCGCCAGAAAGCTCACCGAGGCCGAGACCGAGCTCACCGGGCGGCGCGCCGAGCTCGACCACGTCGAGGACCAGCGCCGCGAGATCCTGGAGCGCGTCGCCGGCCTGACCGCCGACCAGGCCAAGGCCGAGCTGGTCACGACCATCGAGAACCAGGCCAAGCGCGAGGCCGCGCTGATCGTCAGGGAGATCGAGAGCGAGGCTCGCAAGGAAGGCGAGAAGCGCGCCACCAAGATCGTCACCTTGGCCGTGCAGCGCGTCGCCACCGAGCAGACCGCCGAGTCCGTGGTGAGCGTGCTCCATCTGCCCGGCGACGAGATGAAAGGCCGCATCATCGGCCGCGAGGGCCGCAACATCCGCGCCTTCGAGTCGACCACCGGCGTCAACCTGATCATCGACGACACGCCCGAAGCGGTGCTCCTGTCCTGCTTCGACCCGGTCCGGCGGGAGACCGCCCGGCTGACCCTCGAAAAGCTCGTCCTCGACGGCCGCATCCACCCGCAGCGCATCGAGGAGGCGTACGAGCGCAGCAAGGAGGAGGTCAAGGACCTCTGCGTGCGTGCCGGCGAGGACGCGCTGGTCGAGCTCGCCATCACCGACATGCACCCCGAGCTGATCATGCTGCTCGGCCAGCTCCGCTACCGCACCTCCTACGGGCAGAACGTCCTCAAGCACCTCGTCGAGTCGGCGCACATCGCCGGCATCATGGCCTCCGAGCTGCGCCTAGACCCGATGATGCTCAAGCGCTGCACGGTCCTGCACGACATCGGCAAGGCGCTCACCCACGAGGTCGAGGGCAGCCACGCCCTGATCGGCGCCGAGATCGCCCGCCGGTACGGCGAGCACGAGGACGTCGTCCACGCCATCGAGGCGCACCACAACGAGGTGGAGGTCCGCACGGTCGAGGCGGTGCTCACCCAGGCCGCCGACGCCATCAGCGGCAGCCGCCCGGGAGCCCGCCGCGAGTCCCTGGAGGCGTACGTCAAGCGGCTGGAGCGGCTGGAGGAGATCGCCCAGTCCTACGACGGCGTCGAGAAGGTCTTCGCCATGCAGGCCGGCCGCGAGATCAGGGTCATGGTCCGCCCCGAGGCGATCGACGACATCCAGGCCCAGGTCATCGCCCGCGACGTCGCCAAGCAGGTAGAAGAGGAACTGACCTACCCCGGCCAAATCCGCATCACCGTGGTAAGAGAATCCCGCGCCACCGAATTCGCCCGCTGACTCCTCCGCCGCCATCCACCTTGAGGTCTGCCGTGGTCACCCGGCCGGAGGGGGTGTCACGGGGCCGGTGGACCAGCGTTCGCCCCGCAGCGCCGACCGCACCAGGCCCAGCATGCGCCGCTGGTCGGCGATGGCATGGTCCCTGCTGCTGGTCTCGTGGCCGCCGATGAACCAGTCGAGGACGACGTCGCCACCGGCGCGCTCGACGGCCAGGGCGTAGTCGTGGACCTGACGCGCCGGGCAGCGGGTGTCGTGGGTGGCGTGGCTGATCCAGACGGGCGCGCGGACGTCGCCGACGTAGGTGATGGGAGAGGCCCTCCGGTACGCGTCGGGCATTTCGTCGGGGGAGCCGCCGATGAAGTACCGGCACGCCCGCCGCTGCGCGGGGTTCATGTCGTCGTAGGCGGCGAGCCAGTCGGCCATCGGCACGAAGGCCAGCGCGCCCGCGAACAGGTGGGGCCGGCGGCCCATCGCCAGCAGCGACAGGTAGCCGCCGTAGGAGACGCCCGTGACGAAGACCTGGTCCCTGGCGGCGATCCCCTCGGCCACCAGGCACTCGACGGCGGCATCCACATCCTCCAGTTCCCGGTCGCCGAGCGACGGGCGGAACCCCTCGCGGAAGTCGCGGCCGAAGGTGACCGAGCCGCGGTAGTTCAGCGCCGCGTAGCCGATGCCCTCGTCGAGCCAGGCCTGCGCCTGCGGGTTGTACCGGTCGACCGTCACCATGTTGGGGCCGCCGTGCAGGTAGAGGACGACCGGTCCGGGGGCGGTGGCGCCGGGCGGCGCGCAGGTCCACAGCTGTAGCGGCGTGCCGTCGGCGGAACGGATTGTGCGCGAGACGGCGCGGACACCGGCGGAGGCGGTGTCGGATCGCAGCACCGTGGTGGTGGCGCCGGCCCGATCGACGCCCAGGACGGTCAGGGGGACGTCGAAGCGCTGGCGCAGCAGCCGGATGCCGTCCGCGCCGTAGTGGGAGGCCCAGATGTTCAGGTGCGTCGCGGCGACGTCAGGTTCGAAGTAGGCGCCCGAGGGGTGGTCGACGGGTGTCACCTCCCCGGTGTGGACATCGAGTTCGAGCATGCGGTGGACGCCGCCGTCCACGTGCGCGAGCAGCACGCGCGCCGCGTCGTCGGACCAGTCCAGAGGCACGACGTCGCCGGTCAGGTGCGCGGCGTCGAGGTCCAGACGGCTCCCGTCGAGGGGGTTCCAGACGCAGGGCCGGGCGAACCCGGTCCGCTCCGTCGAGACGAGCACGCGCGGGTCGCCGGGCACGGGGGAGAAGCGCACCGCGCGCACGGGGCCGTCCACGCCGTCGGACAGGAACGCCAGGACGTTCCCGGAGGCGGTGTCGAGTACGGTCACCCCGAAGCGCCGCACGCTCGGGTTGTGGTCGGTGGTGTCGACGCTCGCCAGCGTCCCGTCGGCGGAGATCAGGCCGTTCCACGTCTCGTTCCGCGAGGTGAACAGCCGCCTGGGCGGTCCGCCCGCGACCAGCCACAGGCTGAACCCGTCCTCCGCGACGGCGGTGAGCACCACCTGGTCGCCCTCCCGGGCCACGTCGATGCCGCGCAGCGTGTACGGCGGCAGGTCGGGGGTCAGGTCGCGCACCGCGCCCGTCGCCAGGCAGGTCGACATGAGGTGGCCCATCTCGGAGCCGTCGTCGTCGGAGTGGTGGCTCAGCACGGCGTCGCCCGCGGCGGTCAGCACGGCGTTCTCCGCGTCGCCGACCTTCCCGGTCACGGGCCGGGTCACGTTCGCCCGTACGTCCCACACCGACGCTCGGGGGCCGTCCCCTGTGTCGTCCGCCAACAGGACGAGGTCTCCAGGCCCCCGGCCCCGGCGAAGGGTCAGGCACTGGCGGGCTTCGAAGAAGCGTTGCCACGACATGATCGATCGTTCCTCTCAGATGTCCGTTGGGAAGTGGCAGGCCACCCGGTGGCCCGCGCCGATCTCGGCCAAGACGGGCAGGTCGGTGGCGCACACGTCCTTCGCCTTCCAGCAGCGGGTGCGGAAGCGGCAGCCCGACGGCGGTGACATAGGGCTCGGCGCGTCGCCGTTCAGCACGATCCGGGTGCGCGCCCGCTCGGCCCTCGGGTCGGGGAGCGGGATGGCCGACAGCAGGGCGTGCGTGTAGGGGTGGGCGGGCGAGTCGTACAGCTGGTCCACCGGCGCCTGCTCGACGATCCGGCCCAGGTACATGACGGCGACCTCGTCGCTGATGTGGCGCACCACCGACAGGTCGTGGGCGATGAACACGTACGTCAGGCCGAACTCCTCCTGCAGGTCCTGCAGCAGGTTGAGCACGCCGGCCTGCACGCTGACATCGAGGGCGCTGACCGGCTCGTCCAGGACCAGGATCTCCGGTTCGACGGCGAGGGCGCGGGCGATGCCGATCCGCTGCCGCTGCCCGCCCGAGAACTGGCCGGGGAAGCGTCCCGCGTGCGCGGGGTCCAGGCCGACCAGGTCGAGCAGCTCGCGCACCCGCTCCTCCCGGCGTCCGGCGTGCAGCCCGTGGATGCGCAGCGGCTCGGACAGCGCGGCGCGCACGCTGAGGCGCGGGTTCAGCGACGCGTACGGGTCCTGGAAGACGAGCTGGATGCGGCGCCGCATCTCGGCCAGGGCCCGGCCGCGCGCCGTGGCGATGTCCGTGCCGCCGACCAGCACCCGGCCCTTGGCGGGCGCCACAAGCTTGACCAGGCAGCGCGCCAGCGTGCTCTTGCCGCAGCCGGTCTCCCCGACCAGGCCGAGCGTGCTGCCGCGCGGCACGGTGAAGCCGACCCCGGACACGGCCTGGACCGTGGCCCCTCCACGCCCCGACTTCAGCCGGTACTCGGCCACCAGGCCGGTAACTTCCAGTGCTGTGGTGCTCATGCGCGCATGCTCTCGATCTCGTGTACTCGCACGCAGGCCGTCGTGTGCTCCTCGCCGACCTCCAGCATGGGAAGGCCCCCCGCGCCGCAGGCGGCCGGTTCGGCGTACCGGCAGCGGGGCTGGAAGGCGCACCCGGCCATGCGGCCGTCCGGTGGCGGCGGCTGGCCGGGAATCTGGGCCAGGCGGCGCACCCGTTGGTCCACCCGTGGCAGCGAGGCGAGCAGGCCGCCGGTGTAGGGGTGCGAGGGCCGGTAGAAGATCGACTCGACCGGTCCCTCCTCCACCTTGCGCCCGCTGTACATGACCATGACGCGGTCGGCCAGCCCTGCCACCACGCCGAGGTCGTGCGTGATCAGCAGCACCGACGTGCGCGTGCGGGCCTGCACCCGTTCGATCGTGTCGAGGACCTGGGCCTGCACGGTCACGTCCAGGGCGGTGGTGGGCTCGTCGGCGATCAGCACGTCCGGCTCGTTGGCGATGCCCATCGCGATCATCACCCGCTGGCGCATCCCACCGGAGAACTCGTGCGGGTACTGGCCCATCCGCTCGGCGGCGGACGGGATGCCGACCAGGTCGAGCAGCTCGACGGCGCGCTCATGCAGGGCCTTGCCCGTCGTGGACCCGTCGTGGACCCGCATGCCCTCCACGAGCTGGGCGCCGACCGTCATCATCGGGTTGAGCGCCGCGAGGGCGTCCTGGAAGATGATCGAGATGTGCCGGCCGCGCACGGCCAGCAGCTCGCGTTCACGGAGGCCGAGCAGTTCCCTGCCCTTGAACCGGATCGAGCCGGTCACTTCGGCGGACCTCGGCAGCAGTCCCATGACCGCCAGCGAGGCGGCGCTCTTGCCCGAGCCCGACTCGCCGACGATGCCGAGGGTCTGCCCCTCGCCGAGCGCGAAGGTCAGGCCCTCCACGGCCGTGACAGAGCCGGAGTCCGTCCGGTAGCGGACGGTCAGGTCACGGACGGCGAGCAGATCGGTCATCACGGCCTCCCTTGAACGTCGAAGGCGTCGCGCAGCCCGTCGCCCACGAAGTTCACCGCGAGCACGGTGAGCAGGATCGCCACCCCCGGCGCGTACAGCAGGTACGCCTTCGAGGTGCCGATGAGGCCGGCGGCCTGGCTGAGCATGTTCCCCCAGCTCGACTGCGGGGGCTGGATCCCGAACCCGAGGAAGCTGAGCGTCGATTCGAGGATGACGGCCGCCGCGACCGTCAGCGACATGTTGACGACGACCACGCCGACCAGGTTGGGCAGCAGGTGCCGGACGATGATCCGCGGGTTGGACGCGCCCAGCACGCGTGCCGCGTCCACGAACTCCTTCTCGCGCAGGCTGAGCACCTGCGAGCGGACCACGCGGGCGACCATCGTCCAGCCCAGCCCGGTCAGCACCAGAATGATCGTGAACGGTGAGGATCCGAGCCCCTGGAGCGCCAGCGCCAGCACGGCGATGCCCGGCACGATCAGGAGCAGGTCGGTCAGCCGCATGATCACCTCGTCGGTCCAGCCGCGGGCGAAGCCGGCGACCGCGCCGAGCAGCGTGCCGATCGCCGTGGACAGCACGGCGACGCACAGCCCGATCGCCAGTGACAGGCGCCCCGCGTAGAGGATCTCGCTCAGGTAGTCCCGGCCGAGGTCGTCGGTGCCGAGCCAGTGCGTCGCGGACGGCGAGGTGGGGCCGAGCAGCAGGTCCTGGGCGTTGCGCGGGTAGGCGGCGATCCAGTTCGCGCCGAAGCAGCAGACCATGAGGGCGACCAGCGTGAGCAGCCCGGCCATGGCCATCCGGTGCCGGACGAACCTCCTGACGGCGATCCGGCCCTGGCTCACGTCCTTCATCGCAGGGCCACCCTCGGGTCGAGCGCGGCGTAGCCGGCGTCGGACAGCAGGTTGAGCAGGATCGTTGCCAGCGCGACGATCACCATCCACGGCAGCAGGACGAACACGTCGCCCGCCAGCATCGAGTCGAGGAACAGCCGCCCCATGCCGGGGATCGCGTAGATCTGCTCGGTGACGACCAGCCCTCCGAACAGGACCGCCGAGTCGAGCGCGACGACGGTGACGAACGGCGCGAGCGAGTTGCGCAGCGCGTGCCGGAGGAGCACCCGCCTGCCGGGCACGCCCTTGGCGCGAGCGGTGCGCACGTAGTCGCTGGAGAGCGTTTCGAGCAGCGACGCCCGGCTGAACCGCGACCAGCTCGCCACGAGTCCCACGGTGAGCGTGAGGACCGGCAGGGCCAGGTGGCGGAAGTAGTCGGCGTTGATCCCGCTCAGCCCCGGCGAGTGCAGCCCGACGAAGTAGAGGGGCGGCTCGGCCAGCCCGAACTGCTGCTTGGGCCAGACCGCGAGAGCCTGGATCAGGATCAGGCCGCACCAGAACGGCGGCAGAGCGATCCCGAGGTATGACAGACCGGTGAAGAGGTGGTCTCCGGCCGAGTACTGCCGGGCGGCGGAGTAGACGCCGATGCCGAGAGCCAGCAGGGCGGCGAACAGCACGCCCCACAGGATGAGCTGGAGCGTGGTGCCCAGCGCGGATCCGATCATCGGCAGGACGGCGCCGCCGGTCCTGGTGCTGACGCCCCAGTCGCCCCCGGCGAACTCCTTCAGCCACCGCACGTACTGCTCGAACACCGAGCGGTCGAGCCCGAGCCGGGTGATCTGGTACTGCAGAGCGCTCGGGTCGTGCCCCTGTCGCAGCTTGGCAAGGGGGTCGAAGGTGGCGCGCACCGCGACGAACAGGATGAACGACGCGACGACCACCACGGGGACCGAGTAGAGAAGCCTGCGCGTGACGAAGGTCAGCAAAGGTGCCACCTCACTGGGTCAGGCCCCATTCCGCAAGGTTCCACCAAGGCCCCTCGACCGGGTTGATGCCGATCGGGCCGCCGACCCGCTGGTTCCACAGCAGCACGTTGGGGACGGCGCCGAGCGGGATGGACGGCACGGCGGCGGCGATCAGCTCGTCGGCCTTGGCGGACGCCTCCTTGCGGGCGGTCTCGTCCAGCTGGGTGTCAACCTGTTCGAGCAGCTTGTCCAGCCCGTCCACCTTGGCCCTCATGAAGTTGATGCCGGAGCGGCCGTTGGCCTCGGTCGGGATCGAGGTGGAGCTGAAGGAGTTGCTGAGCGAGGGGTCGGGGAAGGTGTCCACGAGGGTCCACAGGCCCATCTGGAAGTCGCCCCCCGGGGCCAGCTTCCCGAAGATGTTGGCCGGTGTGGTGTTCTTGATGTCCATCTGGAAGCCGGCCTCCTTGAGCTGCGCCTGGAGCACCTGCTCGGTCAGCTCGCGGCGCTTGTTGCCCGCCAGCGAGACGATCGTGAACCGGGCGGGGCGGCCGTCCTTGGACCAGACTCCGTCCGTGTCCTTCGCCCACCCGGCGCCGCTCATGATCTGCTGGACCTTGGCCAGGTCGCGGGTGTACTTGGAGAAGGCGGAGGCCGCGTACCTCGAGAGGAGCGGTGACAGGAAGCTCTGCGCCGGCTGCTTGACCCCGAGCGAGCCGTACAGCCGTTCGATGATCGCTTTGCGGTCGACGGAGTAGGCGATGGCCTCGCGGACCGGCTGGGAGTCGAACGGGAACGTTCCGTTGTTCATCCAGATCGCTTCCAGGTTGCCCGTCTGCGCGTCCACCTGCGTGTTGGCGCCCGGCAGCCCGGACTTGATCTGCTCGACCGCGTCGAGCTGCGGCGTCGGGTAGATCGCGTCGAGCTGGCCGCTCTTGAACGCCTGGAAGGCGGCCGCGGTGTCGGGGGTGAACTGGAAGGTGACCTGGCCGAGTTTGGGGCGCTCGCCCCAATAGCGGTCGTTGGGGACCAGCGTCACGGAGGTGCCCCTGATCCATTGCTTGATCTTCCAGGGGCCGCCGCTGAAGTCGTAGCCGTCCTTCATGATGGCCTGCCGGTCCTTACCCTGCAGGAGATGCGAGGGCAGCACGCCGTACCCGGAGCTGAACAAGGTGCGCCAGCCCCCGTAGCGGGACTTGAGGGTGACGACCGCGGTCTTGTCGTCGGGCGTCTCCACCGAGGCGATCCGGTCATAGCCGGTCTTGTCGAAGATGTCCTTGCCGTCCCGCACCTGCAACGCGGTGTACTTGAGGTCGTGGGAGGTGATGGGCTCGCCGTCGGACCAGACGGCCTCGGGGCGCAGCTTGTACGTGATCTCGGGGCGGTCCTGGTCCTTGATCGCCGGCTCTGAGGCCATCAGTTCGGAGGCGACGGGAACCCAGTTGTCGCCCTGGCGGCGCACGTCGAACACTTTGGGGATCGTCGGGGTCTGCATGATGTAGGTGCCCCAGATGGATCCTGCACAGGTCGCGATCCAGTCGGCGCAGTCCGGTTCCTGCTCGGCGCCGATGACGATGGCGCCGCCTGTCCGTACGGGAACGGCCGCGGACGCGGACGGTTGCGGGGCGGGGGAGGTGTCGGCGGCGGTCGAGCAACCGGCCGACACGAGGGTGAGGGCGGCCAGACCGGCCAGCGCTGACGGGGGGTATCTGTGATGGTGGTTCATACGCCGCGCCTTCCTTGACAAACCGCCGAATCGGCGGAATGTGTCCCACATCGTAGGTACGCTGGTCATGCATAGCAAGGCGTCTAGGCAAAGTCATAGTCAACGGCGATGACTTGTGCTGAGGCCAATGTTTGGGCATGGTCGATTAGGCACTGCTAGGGCACGAGGAAGGAACCAGATGGGCACCAGCTCGGATCGAAGTGCCAAGTCCGCCGCGCGAGGGCGCGGCCGCCGGGCGCGCGACAGTCTGAGCAGGGCGATCATCCTGGAGGCCGCCGAGAAGATCGCCACCAGCGAAGGGCTGGAAAGCCTCACCTTCCAGGCGCTCGGCAAGGAGCTGGAGGCCCACCCGACCTCGATCTACCGGCACTTCCGGGACAAGGACGAGCTCGTCCTCGAACTCATCGACAGCCTGCGGTCCCGCTCCTACGGCGGCACCCTGAAGAAGAGCGACTCCTGGCGCGACGATCTCCGCTCCAGCGCCCGCCACATCCACGAGCACTACCTGCGCTACCCGCAGTTCGCCTTCCAGATGGCCGCGCGCACCACCCGCAGGCCGATGGAGTTCTCCAACGTGGAGTTCGCCCTGGACGCGCTGCTGCGCGCGGGGCTTTCACCCGAGGACGCGGCGCTCCAACTGCGGGTGTTCGGCAACATTGTGCGCGGCCTGTCGAGCATGGAGGCCAGTCTGCTGGCGCTGGACCCGGAGATCAGGGCGCGCGACGAACTGGCCTGGGAGGTGGAGTACCGCCAGCTCTCCCAGGAGGAGTACCCGCACATCTCGTCCATGGCCGGCCAGCTCGCCCACATCGGCGACCCGCGCATCTTCGACCTGGCGATCGAGCTCTACCTCGACGCCATCGAGCTGCGCGCGTCCCGCACACGCGTCACCCCCGCGGAGCCAGAGCCCTGATCAGCCCCGCCACGAGTGCGGCCCGCTCGCCGAGGGCGCGCGTGTCCACCCACTCGTGGCGGGCGTGCGCGCCGCCTCCGGCCGGGCCGAGGCCGTCCAGCGTCGGGACGCCCAGCGCGGCGGTGAAGTTCCCGTCGGAGCCGCCGCCCACGGCGGCCTCGCCGAGCAAGGGCAGGCCCGCCGCCCGCGCGACACCCCTGGCCGTCTCCAGCAGGCCGGCGGACCGGGCGCGTTCCAGCGGCGCCCGATTGACGCCGCCCGACAGCTCCACCGAGGCCCCGGGCAGGCTCGCGCGGATCCGCGACAGCCCACTCTCCACACGGTGCAGCTCCTCAAGGCGCCAGGCTCGCACGTCCACGTCGACGTGCGCCACATCGGGGACGCTGTTCGTCGTGGTCCCGGCCCTGGCGACCGTCGGGGTAACCGTCGTCCCGGCCTCCTGGTCGCCGAGCGCGGCAACGGCCAGCACCACATGGGCCAGCTCGACCAGCGCGTTCACGCCGGACTCGGGCTCCAGTCCGGCGTGTGCGGCCCGTCCCGCGACGGCCAGGCGGTACATCGCGCAGCCCTTGCGGGCCGTCTTGACCGCGCCGCCGTCCGCGCTCGGTTCGAGAACCAGCACGGCCGCGCAGTCCCGCGCGACCTCCTCCAGCAGGGGCCGTGAGGTGAGGGAGCCGACCTCCTCGTCGCCGGTCACCAGCATCCGCACGTGGCCGACGTCCCCTGCCAGCTCCAGCGCCTCCATGGCCATGACCAGCCCGGCCTTCATGTCGAACGCGCCGGGCCCGGTCATCCGGCCGTCCTCGACCCGGCACGGCCAGCCGGAAAGCGTGCCGCGTGGCCACACGGTGTCGGCATGGCCGAGGAGCAGCACGGACCCGTCGCCGCCGCCTCCCTCCCAGTACAGGTGCGGCACGCCGTCCCTGACGAGGCGCAGCGGACTCCCGAGCGGCGACCAGTCGCCCAGCAGCTCATAACACCCGTCCAGCCCGGCCGTGTCGCCCGACGGAGACTCGATCTCGACCAGTTCACGCAGTCGCGCCAGAGCGGCGGTCACAGCGCCCCTTCCCAGAACACGGAGAGCGCGTGGGCCACGTCCCGCGGCGCCTCCTCGCAGACGTAGTGGTCGGATCGCACAGGCACGCCCGTGACCCGTTCCGCGTAGCGCCCCCAGACGGCGGGCACGTCGAAGTTCCTGCCGACATAGCCCAGCTCGCCCCAGAGGGCGAGCAGCGGCGCACGCACCAGGTGCCCCTGGTCGCGGTCCGCCGCGTCGCGCTCCAGGTCGATGCCCGCGGCGGCCCGGTAGTCGGCGCAGGTCGCGTGGACCGAGAAACAGCGCTCGTACTCGGCCATGGCGCGCTCGTCGAACGGCCACGGGCCCGCGTGCCGCCCCTCGAACCGGCTGCGCAGCCACGTCGCCGGGTCGGCCTGGATCATGGCCTCCGGCAGGCCGGAGCCGAGGGAGAGGAAGAACCAGTGGAAGTAGCTGGACGCCATCGCCCGGTCCACGTTCTCGAACATGTGCAGCGTCGGCACGATGTCGAGCACGGCGAGCGAACGCACCCGCTCGGGGAAATCGAGCGCCATCCGGTGTGCCACGCGCCCGCCCCTGTCGTGCCCGGCGACCGCGAAGCTCGCGAAACCGAGCGATTCCATCAAGGCGACCTGATCGGCGGCCATGGCCCGCTTGCTGTACGGCTCGTGGGCCGGCGTGTCGGCGGGCCTGTCGCTGTCACCGTAACCGCGCAGGTCGGCCAGGACCAGAGTGTGCTCGCGCGCGAGCTCGGGAGCCACCCGGTGCCACATCGCCCGGGTCTGCGGGTAGCCGTGCAGTAGCAGGACAGGCGGGCCGTCCCCGCCGACCAGAGCCCGGACGCGCACGCCCTCGCGCACGCTCGACACCTCATCGAACCCGGGCAGCAGCGGCGTCATGCGCCGGACTCCAACCGCTCGACGAGCGCGTCGCACGCCTCGGCGGTGGAGAGGCGGCCGCCCAGGTCGGCGGTCACCAGGCCGTCGCGCACGGTCCGCTCGATCGCCGCGACCAGGTGGGCGCCGGCCTCGGCCTCGCCCAGGTGGTCGAGCATCATCGCGGCGGACCAGACCTGCCCGATCGGGTTGGCCGCGCCGGTGCCCGCGATGTCCGGGGCCGAGCCGTGGATCGGCTCGAACATGGACGGGTGCCGCCGCGTCGGGTCGATGTTGCCGCACGGCGCGATACCGATGCCGCCCGCGAGCGCGGCGGTGAGATCGCTGAGGACGTCGCCGAACAGGTTGGAGGCGACGATCACGTCGAACCGGCCGGGGTCGAGGACGAGGTGCGCCGCCAGCGCGTCGGCGTGGTAGCGGGTGAGCTCGACGCCGGGGTACTCGGCGGCGACCTGCTCCACGACCTCGTCCCAGAACGGCATGGTGTGGAAGATGCCGTTCGACTTCGTGGCCGAGGCCACCCTGCCTGAGCGCTCGGTGGCGAGCTGGAAGGCGTACCTGGCGATGCGCTCCACGCCGCGCCTGGTGAAGACGGCCTCCTGCACGGCCATCTCGTTCGGCGTGCCGTGGAACATCCGGCCGCCGATCTGGCTGTACTCGCCCTCGGTGTTCTCGCGCACCACCACGAGGTCGAACGGGCTGTCGTCGCGCAGTGGCCGACGCGTGCCCTCCAGAGGCCGCACCGGCCGCAGTGACACGTACTGGTCGAATTGACGCCGGATGGGGACGAGCAGCCCCCACAGCGACACGTGGTCGGGCACACCGGGCATGCCGACCGCGCCCAGCAGGATGGCGTCGGACTCGGCGAGCCGCTCCAGTCCGTCCTCCGGCATCATCGCCCCGGTCTCGGCGTAGTACGCACAACCCCAGGGATAGTCGGTCCAGGACAGCTCGAAGCCGTGCAGCCCGCCGAGGACGTCTAGCACGCGTTTCGCCGCGGGGAGGGTCTCCTGGCCGATGCCGTCGCCGGGAATGGCCGCGATCTGGTAGCCGCGCATGCGGCCTCCTCTGTAACACTTGTAGTCTATGACATTGACTACAGATATTGCCACAGCCTCACCACCTTCCGGCAAGTGTGTGCGGTTCCTGATTTCCGTCCAGCCGCCCTGGCGAGCCGCCGCTACGACCTGCTGACCGCGCGGCGGGCCGTGTCCGACATCTTCCTGCGCGCCCAGTCACCGGCCGCCAGCCAACCGCTGACCGAGCGCGATGATCGCCACGAGGGGCGAACGTGCTTCATCCACTCACCGCTACCGGATTCGTCCGTAGTGCTCCGGTCTTCAGGCCGTGGGTGAAGCGGACTCTCCCGCGTAGCGGGGCAGGGAAAGCCGATCCGCCGCCAAGGCGGATCGGCGTCTGTTAGCCTGCTCGCGTCAGGTACCGCCGGACGGGCGGAAACGGAGCCTTTGGGTTCGAAAGCCTGTGGAGACCCGGTAAGACCGCTTCGGTGGCGCAGGTCGGTGAAGCAGGAAGCCGCAGAAGTGCCGCACGCGCGGCACAGGCTGAATCTCCAGCATTCATGCCGGAGAGCGCGTCAATGACCTCGTTATGTGGTCGCGGGCGTTGCTCTGGCCGCGAGCGGGACCGCTTGCCCGGTTCGGGGTGAGGCACCCGCCCGCAGGGCAGCGGGGCTCACTCCTCGAACGTGTCCGGGAAGTCGTCGGTGGGCCGGCCCTCGGCTTCGAGGGCCTCGCGGACCACTCGGTAGGCCACGCTGCCGGAGTATCCCTTGCGGGCGAGCATGCCTGCCAGGCGGCGGATGCGGGCGGGGGGTTCCAGGCCACGTGTGCCGGGGAGCTTGCGGTCTACCAGCCTGCGGGCGGTCTCCAGCTCCTGGTCGGGGTCGAGGCGGTCGATCGCCTCCCGCACGGTGTCCTCTTCGACGCCGCGTTTGCGCAGTTCGGCGGCCAGGGCACGTCCCGCGAGGCCACGCCCGGCATGACGCGAGGTGACCCAAGCCTCGGCGAACGCCTCGTCGTCGATGAGACCGACGTCCGAGAATCTGGAGAGCACGGACTCGGCTGCTCCGTCCGGGATGTCCCTCCGGCGCAGGGCTTCGGCGAGTTGCGCCCGCGTCCGCGGCGCCAACGTCAGCAACCGCAGGCAGACGGCCCGCGCCACCGCCTCAGGATCACCCGGAGGCCCCTGAGCCGCCAGAGACCCCTCGACAGGCCCGTCGAACCCCCGCCCCCGCGCCTCACGACGCCCCCGCCGCTGCCCCCTGCCCTTGTGCCCTGACGCCCCTTCGAAAACCGGCCCCGCGGCCTCCCCCCGAGACTCCCCCGCCGCCATACGAGGCTCACCCGACTCAAGCGGAGAAACTCCAGGCACCGCCCAAAACTCACCGCCCCCGCCCGAAGCAACCCCGGGCACCGTCGGAGAATCCTCCGACTTCGCCGGTGGCTCGTCTGGTGGTGTCCAAGGCTCGTCGGGCTGTGTCCGGGGTTCTGCCGAGTCGTCACGAGAGTCGGCCGAATCCTGGAAGCGGCCCTTCGCCTCCGGGCGAAGCCGTACTTGCTCGCCGGAGGGGTCACCGCTCTCACGCCGAAAATCCCCGAACTCGGGTGAGGACTCCCCTGGCTGCGGCCAAGCCACCTCCGCCTCGTCGTACAAACCCTCCGGCCCATGATGAGAGCCGCCAGATTCCCCCCAGTCAGAACCGGACTCTTGCCGGCCAAAAGAGGAATCGGCGTGGTTGTTCCGCCAGTCCTCGGGTTGCGCTCCCTCTTGTTGCGCTACCTCGGGGTGCCGGTCTTGCAGAGGTTCGGGTGGGGATTGGTCAGGTTGGGAATCTTTGGGTTGGAGTCCTTCGGGCTGGTGGGGAGGTTCTGTCGGGGTTTGACGGAGGCTTCTTGGTTGCCAGCGTGTCGCACCTGGGTCCCAGGGGAACTTCGCCTGCTCTCGCCCAGGGTCGTCCGGCTTGCGGCGGAAGAACTCGTGGGTCTTCGACTCGTCCCAGGGAGCCGGGGTCAGAAAATCGGGACTCGGCCTGCCTTGGGATCCGTGCGGCGAGCCTTGGGCGTCCTGCGGCCGGGCCCAGGTTCCCCGGGACCGGGCCTGATTTCCCTGCGGCCTGGCCTGGGTTCCCGGGGATCCGGCCCCCTGGGCGCCCGGGGATCGGTCTCGGGGATCTTGGAGCTGAGGGTCTTCCTCGGACGAGCGGGAGCGACGGTTTCGGTTCTGGGCGCGGCGTGGGCGGGAGCCGGTGCGTGAGGCCGGGTCCGGGGAGTCCTCTTCGATCCAGGCTCCCCAGTCCCCCGGCCTCACGCGGCCAGGGGACTCATCGCTGGCAGGCATGCGAGATCAGCTCGATCAGACGTCACCCGGCTTGGGAGCCTTGGCGCCACGGCCTGCGGCCGCCGGAGCCGCCGCCGCACCGCGCCCAGCGGCCACCGGGGCGGGCCCGGCCGCCGACGGAGCCGCGGGAGCCTCGGCGGGAGTGTCGAGGCGGGGCCCGACGCCGAGCTTTTCCTTGATCTTCTTCTCGATCTCGTTGGCGATGTCGGGGTTGTTCTTCAGGAAGTTGCGGGCGTTCTCCTTGCCCTGCCCGAGCTGGTCGCCCTCGTAGGTGTACCAGGCGCCGGCCTTGCGGACGAAGCCCTGCTCGACGCCCATGTCGATCAGGCCGCCCTCGCGGGAGATGCCGATGCCGTAAAGGATGTCGAAGTCGGCCTGGCGGAAGGGCGGGGCCATCTTGTTCTTCACGACCTTGACCCGGGTGCGGTTGCCGACCGGCTCGGTGCCGTCCTTCAAGGTCTCGATGCGGCGGACGTCCAGACGCACGGACGCGTAGAACTTGAGCGCCTTGCCACCCGTCGTGGTCTCGGGCGAGCCGAACATCACGCCGATCTTCTCGCGGAGCTGGTTGATGAAGATGGCGGTGGTGCCGGTGTTGTTGAGCGCGCCGGCCACCTTGCGCAGGGCCTGGGACATGAGGCGGGCCTGGAGGCCGACGTGGCTGTCGCCCATCTCGCCCTCGATCTCGGCCTTGGGCACGAGGGCCGCGACCGAGTCGATGACCAACAGGTCGATGGCACCGGAGCGGATCAGCATGTCGGCGATCTCCAGCGCCTGCTCACCGGTGTCCGGCTGGGAGACCAGCAGCGCGTCGGTGTCGACGCCGAGCTTTCTCGCGTACTCGGGGTCGAGGGCGTGCTCGGCGTCGATGAAGGCGGCGATGCCGCCCGCGCGCTGCGCGTTGGCGACGGCGTGGAGCGAGACGGTGGTCTTACCGCTGGACTCGGGGCCGTAGATCTCGACGATGCGGCCGCGGGGATAGCCGCCGATGCCGAGCGCGACGTCGAGTGCGATGGCCCCCGTGGGGATCACCTCGATGGGGGCTCGTGCGTCATCGCCGAGGCGCATGACAGAACCCTTGCCGAACTGCCGCTCGATTTGAGCGAGAGCAGTCTCAAGGGCCTTCTCGCGGTCGTTGGCTGCCATGGAGTGCCCCCTGGAGGGTGTGTCGAAGGTCTTTTTCCGTCGCTGGCAAGCTACGGGGTGCCACCGACATTTTCGCGGAGCGGGCCCACGGGCGTCGGCAAGTTCAATATAGCCGAACGATTGTTCGATCTCTGCTTGACGCGGCGAACACCTCGTGCCAGGCCGCGGGCCGGATGCGCCGGATGAGCGGGCCGGGTCAGCGAAGGCGCGAGTCCACGTCGGTCACGCCGCACACGGCGTGCCAGACCTCCTTGGCGGCCACTCCTTCGTCGAGCGCCTGGGTCACCGTCCGGCCGCCCAACTCGGCGATCACATAGTCACGCGCCCAGGACTCGGCGTACTTCTCACCGAAGTGGCGGTTCATCCGGTTCCAGAAGTCCGTCAAGCGCATGCTCCCCAGTATGGTCCCCACCCGGGGCGATCGGACCACCGCCGCGCTATCAGGAGAAACGGGTCACCAGGTAACCGGCAGGGGCACCGGCCCCCGGACGACCATCCCGCTCTTCCAGCGCGGCGGCTCGCCGGTTGACGGCTCGAACACCATGCGCCGCCCGATCCGCCGGGGACGGGCGGCGGCGATTTTTGTCGGTGGCGGGTTGCATGATGAGGGCATGACCGGATCCGCGCTCGACCACTTCAGCCCTGTGACCAGGCAATGGTTCACCGGTGCCTTCGCCGCGCCCACGGCCGCGCAGGACGGGGCGTGGCGGTCGATCGCGCGCGGAGAGAACACTCTGGTGGTCGCCCCGACCGGCTCTGGCAAGACACTCGCCGCCTTCCTGTGGTCCCTCGACCGCCTGGCCGCCGAGCGGGCCGCGGAGGCGCCCGCGGAAGGCGAGGCCGAGCCGGCCGCCGAGCCCAAGGGCCGCGGGAAGGGAAGGCCCCGGCCCCCGCGCCGCTGCCGGGTCGTCTACGTCTCCCCTCTCAAGGCGCTGGCCGTCGACATCGAGCGCAACCTGCGCGCCCCGCTGGCCGGCCTCAAGCAGACCGCCCGCCGCATGGGCCTGCCCGTGCCCGAGATCTCGGTCGCCGTGCGTTCGGGCGACACCTCGGCCGAAGACCGGCGCCGCTTCGCCGCGCACCCGGCCGACATCCTGATCACCACGCCCGAGTCGCTCTATCTAATGGTCACCAGCCAGGCCCGCGAGGCGTTGCGCGGGGTCGAGACCGTCATCGTCGACGAGGTGCACGCGGTGGCCGCCTCCAAGCGCGGCGCCCACCTCGCGCTCACCCTCGAACGGCTCGACGCGCTGCTGCCCTCCCCCGCGCAGCGGGTCGGCCTGTCGGCCACCGTGCGTCCCGTGAGCGAGGTGGCGGCGTTCCTCGGCGGCCCCCGGCCGACGACGGTCGTGCAGCCGCCGTCGGAGAAGGTCATCGAGGTCGACGTCGTCGTCCCCGTCGAGGACATGACCGAGCTCGACCCGGCCCCGCGCCGGTCTCCCGGGCTCGACGGCGAGGAGGCCCCCTGGCAGCCGGAGCCCGCGCCCCGGCGGTCGATCTGGCCTCACGTTGAAGACCACCTGCTCGGCCTGATCGGCTCCCATCGCTCGACGATCGTGTTCGCCAACTCGCGCCGCCTGGCCGAGCGGCTGTGCGCGCGGCTCAACGAGCTGGCGCTGGAACGCGCCATGGGTGAGGGGAACGGCCAGAGCGGCCCGCCTGCCTCCTCCGCGCCCGCGCAGGTCATGGCGCAGGCCGGGTCCGCCAAGGGTGCGATCCCCGAGATCGTCCGCGCCCATCACGGCTCGGTGTCCAAGGAGGAACGGTCGCAGATCGAGGAGGCCCTGAAGTCCGGGCGCCTGCCCGCCGTGGTCGCGACCTCCAGCCTGGAGCTCGGCATCGACATGGGCTCGGTCGATCTGGTGGCCTGCGTCGAGGCGCCGCCCAGCGTGGCCAGCGGGCTCCAGCGCATCGGCCGGGCGGGCCACCAGGTCGGCGCGGTGTCCAAGGGCGTGATCTTTCCCAAGTACCGCGGCGATCTTGTCCAGACGGCGGTGGTGTCCGAGCGCATGAAGGCCGGCCAGATCGAAGAGATGCGCTACCCGCGCAACCCTCTGGACGTGCTGGCCCAGCAGATCGTGGCGATGTGCGCGCTCGACGAGTGGACGGTCGACGAGCTCGAGACCGTGATCAGGCGGGCCGCTCCCTACGCCACCCTGCCCAGAAGCGCCCTGGAGGCCACGCTCGACATGCTGGCGGGCCGTTATCCGAGCGAGGAGTTCGCCGAGCTGCGCCCGCGCATCGTGTGGGATCGCGTGACCGGCCGCGTCACCGGCCGTCCCGGCGCCCAGCGCCTGGCGGTGACCAACGCCGGCACGATTCCCGACCGCGGCATGTTCGGCGTCTTCCTGGCCGGCGGCGACACCGGGCGAGGTGGGCGCCGGGTCGGCGAGTTGGACGAAGAGATGGTGTACGAGTCCCGGGTGGGCGACGTCTTCCTGCTCGGCGCGACCTCCTGGCGCATCGAGGACATCACCGCCGATCGCGTGCTGGTCTCCCCCGCCCCCGGGCAGCCGGGCAAGCTGCCCTTCTGGCATGGCGACACGCCCGGCAGGCCCGCCGAGCTCGGCCGGGCGCTCGGCGCGTTCCTGCGCGCGCTCTCGCGGGGCGAGACGAGCCGCCTCGCCGAGGCCGGGCTGGACGCCTTCGCGGCCGGCAACCTCCTCGCCTACCTCGCCGAGCAGCGCGAGGCCACCGGCTACGTCCCCGACGACCGCACGCTGGTGGTCGAGCGCTTCCACGATGAGCTCGGCGACTGGCGGGTCGTCATCCACACCCCGTACGGCGCCCGCGTCCACGCTCCGTGGGCGCTCGCGATCGGGCGGCGCCTGCGCGAGCGCTACGGCATGGAGATCCAGGCCATGCACTCCGACGACGGCATCGTCCTGCGCATTCCGGACACGCTGGAGGGGGCTCCGGCTGACGTCGCCGTCTTCGACCCCGACGAGCTCGAGCAGATCGTCGTCGAGGAGCTCGGCGGATCGGCGCTGTTCGCGTCGCGGTTCCGCGAGTGCGCGGGCCGCGCTTTGCTGCTGCCCCGCCGTAACCCGGCCAGGCGGTCGCCGCTGTGGCAGCAGCGCCAGCGGGCGGCCAGTCTGCTGGCAGTCGCGAGCAAGTACGGCTCATTCCCGATCGTCCTGGAGACGATGCGCGAGTGCCTGCAGGACGTCTTCGATGTGCCGGGGCTGGTGCAGATCATGCGTGACATCGCCGCGCGGCGGGTGCGCGTGGTCGAGGTCGAGACCGAGCAGGCGTCCCCGTTCGCGGCGTCGCTGCTCTTCACCTACATCGGCGCCTTCATGTACGAAGGGGACGCGCCGCTGGCCGAGCGGCGGGCCCAGGCCCTGGCCCTCGACACGCGGCTGCTCGCCGAGTTGCTGGGCGAGGCCGACCTGCGCGAGCTGCTCGATCCCGACGTCGTGGCCGACACCGAACGCGAGCTCGCGCGGCTCGACCGGCCGCTGCGCGACGCCGAAGACCTCGCCGACCTGCTGAGAACGCACGGGCCTCTCCAGGCCGAGGACGTCACGGTCCGCGAGGGCGATCCCGCCTGGCTGGCCGATCTGGAGGCCGCGCGACGCGCGATCCGCGTCCGGATCACCGGCGTCGAGCAGTGGGCCGCCATCGAGGACGCCGCCCGGCTGCGCGACGCGCTCGGCGTGCCGTTGCCGGTGGGTGTGCCGCATGCCTTCCTGGAACCCGTGCCGGACCCGCTGGCCGACCTGCTGGCCCGGCATGCCCGCACGCGTGGGCCGTTCCCGGCGGCCACCGCCGCGGCGCGGTTCGGCCTCGGCGTCGCGGTCGTGGTGGACGGGCTGCGGCGGCTGGCGTCGCCGGGCAGGGTGGTGGCGGGCGAGTTCCGGCCGGGCGGCTGGGGGGAAGAGTGGTGTGACGCGGGCGTGCTCCGGCTGCTGCGGCGCAGGTCGCTGGCCCGGCTTCGCAAGGAGGTCGAGCCGGTCCCGCCCGAGGCGCTCGGCGCGTTCTCCCCGGCCTGGCACGGCATCACCGGCGGGCGCACCGCGCGCGGCATGGACGCGCTCGTCCATGCCATCGAGCAGTTGCAGGGCGCGGCCGTGCCGGCGTCCGCGCTCGAGACGCTGATCCTCCCGACCCGGGTGCCGGGCTACGAGCCCGCCATGCTGGACGAGCTGACCGCCTCGGGCGAGGTGATCTGGTCAGGGCAGGGGTCGCTGCCGGGCGGGGACGGCTGGGTGTCCCTGTTCTTCGCCGACACCGCGCCGTTGCTGCTGCCGCCGCCCGCCGAGATCACCATGACGCCGTTGCACGAGAAGGTGCTGGAGGTCCTGGGCGGTGGGGGCGCGCTTTTCTTCCGTGATCTTTCCGGGCGGGTGGGTTCTCTGGACGACACGGCGCTCGCGGGCGCGCTGTGGGACCTGGTCTGGGCGGGCCGCGTCTCCGGGGACACGCTGGCGCCGCTGCGGGCGGCGCTCGGCTCCGGGCGACCCGCCCATCGTCCGACGTCCACCCGCAGGCGGCGGGCCGTGCTGCCGACGCGGTCGGGGCCACCCACGGTCAGCGGGCGGTGGTGGCTGCTGCCCGAACCCTCGTCCGACGCCACCCAGCGCGCCCACGCGCAGGCCGAGGTCCTGCTCGAACGACACGGGGTGATCACCAAGGGCGCCGTCGCGGCCGAGCGGCTGACCGAGGGGTTCGCCACGGTGTATCCGGTCCTGCGGGCGTTCGAGGAGACCGGGCGGTGCCGTCGCGGCTACTTCGTCGAGGGCCTCGGGGGCGCCCAGTTCGCCCTGCCTGGCGCCGTCGACCGCATGCGCGCCCTCGCCGCCACGCTCTCCTCTGCCGCCGCGCCGCCTTCGAGGCCCCGGGCGGCCTCGGAGCCGTGGGAGAGAACATCCGCGGAAGCCCCCAATCACGAAGGATCGCGCACGCGCGCCTCGGAGCAGCGGGCGGTGGTGCTCGCGGCGACCGACCCGGCCAACCCGTACGGCGCGGCCCTGCAGTGGCCGGCCCGCCCGGGAGAGGTCACGCACAAGCCCGGGCGCAAGGCAGGCGCGCTGGTTGTGCTCGTGGACGGCCGGCTGGTGCTGTACGTCGAGCGCGGCGGCAAGACCCTGCTGTCCTTCGCCGACGACGACCGGCTGAGCCCGGCGGTCGACGCGCTGGCCCTGGCCGTACGCGACGGCGCCCTGGGCAAGCTGACCGTCGAGAAGGCCGACGGCAGGGCGATCGTCGACTCCCCCCTCGCCGCCGCCCTGGAGGCCGCCGGCTTCCACCCCACCCCCCGCGGCCTCCGCCTCCGCGCCTGACCGAAAGGCGTGAGTCCGGCCTGGTAAGGGCGGAGGGGTGGTCAGAAGGGGTAGGGGCGAGGGCCGTAGAGGGCGGTGGGGGTGTTGGTGGTCAGGGCCCAGTAGCGGTCGCCGTAGGACCAGTGCCACCACTCGGTGGGGTAGTTCACCAGGCCGGCGCTTTCGAGGGCGCTGCCGAGGATCTTCCGGTGGTCGCGGGCCTCGGCCGAGATGTTGGGCGCGGCCGTGTAGCAGGCGCCGTCACTCTGCTCGGGGGTGGCGTTCACCGCGGTGCCCATGTCGAGCGCGGTCCCGTCGTCGGTGGCCAGCGTCAGGTCCACCGCGGCACCCGCGGTGTGCGGCGCGACCTCGACCGGGGACACGTACCGGCTGGCGGCCACATGCAACTCCGCAGGCGACATTTCTGGATATGCCACCCGGAGCTCGTCCTTGTACTCCTCGAAAATCCGCTTCTGGAGCACCACGGGACGGTAGCCCTCGACCACGAGCAGCCGGTACCCGAACGGGAGCGCCCGCTGGGCGTCCACGAGCCGGGCCAGCACGCCCTCCCGCAGGTGCGCGAAGGCGCCCTGCGGGTCGGCCAGCATGCCGTCGACCGCCAGGACGCCCCGGACGTCGACCAGAGCCTCCCCGTTCTCCTCCACGGCGATCGAGGTCACGCGAGGGTCAGAAATCAGCACGATGTCATGCACGACGAGCAAGTCTCGCACAAGGCGACATCCACGCATCGGTCAGGACTCGGCAAAACGCGCACCCCGACTGTGAAAGCCCTGGGAAGTGTAGGTCGACCGGCGCCCCCGCCGCCGCCCGTACTTCCCGTCCCCCAACGTGGAGAATTCGCCGCGAAGGAAGGCGCGGACGCGGGGATCAGGTGTCCACGGTGCTGCTGAAGACTTCTTCTCGGGCTTGTTCCAGGGCTGCGGTTACGGCGCCCCTCAGGACGGGGTTGCCTTTGACTTCGGTGACCGTCACTCGGGGGCGGCTGGGGCAGATTTCGGCTACCGCCTTTTCGATCCTGCCAGCGAGGGCGCGCCCGCCCGCGCGGCCGACGTCGCCGCTGAGGACGACCAGCCCGGGGTCGAGCACGACGGTGACGGCCGCGACGCCGATCGCCAGCCGCCGCGCCAGCTCGTCCAGGAAGTCCTCCTGACCGGCCGCGACGGCCGCGGACACGAGTTCGGCGGAGGACTGCGCGGCGCGGCGCGGCGGGTGGGTACCGGGAAGGTCGGGGACCTCGTCGGGGACCTCGTGGGAAACGGCAAGAGGCGGGACGGCGGGGAGGCCGGGAACCTCGGGGACGTCGTGCGAGCCGGAGAGGGCGGGGGCACCCGGGACGTCGTGAGAGGCGGCGAGACCGTGGGCGGCGGACACGCCCTGGGAATCGGACACGCCCTGCGCAGCCGACATGTCCTGCGCAGCCGACATGTCCTGGGTAGCCGAGCCGTCCTGGGTGGCCGGCACGTCCTGGATGGTGGGGAGGCCGTGGGTGGTGGCGAGTTCGGTTACGGCGGCGGTGCCCACCAGGCGTTGGAAGGAGCCGGACTGCGGCTCGTTGACGTCGATGGGCAGCGGCTCCCCGGGCACCGGGAGCCAGCCGATCTCGCCCGCGCCTCCGGTGAACCCGCGGTGCAGGCGGGACCCGAGCATGACGCCGAGCCCCTGCCCGATCCCGGCCCAGACGAGGACGAAGTCGTCGACCCCGCGCGCCACGCCGTACGCGTGCTCGGCCAGCGCGGCGAGGTTCACATCGTTCTCGATCATGACCGACGACCCGAACGTGGCCCGCAGGTCGTCGAGCACTCCGGCGTGCCAGGAGGGCAGGTCGAAGGAGAAGCGCACGTCGCCCGTGCGCGGGTCGACGACGCCGCGCGTGCCGATGACCAGCGCGCGCAGCCGGGACAGGCTGACGTTGGCCGAGTCGCACACACGGCGCACCGCGTTGTGCACGGTCTTGACGGGCTCGCCGCTCTCTTCGGGGTCGACGGTCACCTCGGCGATGATCTCGCCGGTGATGTCCGCGACGCCCGCGGTGACACTTTCCGGTAACACTTCGAGCCCCACGACGTACGCACTGGAGGGGACCACCGCGTAGAGCGCGGCGTTGGGCCCGCGGCCGCCGGGGCGTTCTCCCGAGACGGCCACAAGTCCCCGGTCCTCCAGCCGCGCGAGGAGCTGACCGGAGGTGACCTTGGAAAGTCCTGTGTACTCCCCCAGTTCGGCCCGGGTCAGCGGGCCTTTGGAGAGCAATAGTTCCAGCGCGGCGCGGTCGTTGAGCTGACGCAGTAGCCGGGGTGTCCCGGGGTGTCGTCTGGGCATGGGGTCGGGCCCCTCTCGTCACGATCCGCTAACGGGCGTTTCTTTTAAGAAAGTTTCTTGTTAGTTTAGCCGCAGTCACCCCGCAGGCAAGCGATCAGGCCTCGGGATGTCGAGCGCAGAGCACGAGGATGGCGCCCTTCGCCAGGTACACGGCACCTGACGTGCACCTTTAGATGAGCGCGAGCCCGACGCGAAGCCGAGAAGGGAGAACCCAAACGTGAAATTCGGAAAGATCGCTGCCACGACGGCCACGACCGCCGTTCTCGCCATTGGTGTCGCCGCGTGTGGTGGTGGCAGTGAGCCCGCCAAGACCGAAGCCCCCCAGGCGTCGGCGGCCGCCTCCGGTCCCAAGTTCGCCGGCCAGACCCTCACCGTCTGGCGGCTGGGCGCGCCCAACGACGTCCAGACCAAGTACATGACCGACCTGGACGCCAAGTTCAAGGAGCAGACCGGCGCCGAGGTCAACCTCCAGTGGATCCCGTGGCCGGACGCGCAGAAGAAGTGGACCGCCGCGCTGGCCGGCGGCGAGGGCCCGGACGTCACCGAGTTCGGCAACGACCAGGTCGCCGCGTGGGTCGCCCAGGACGCCCTGGCGGACATCACGGAGATCACCAAGTCCACCCCGGACTTCCAGCAGATCCCGCAGAACCTGTGGGGCTACGAGACCATCGACGGCAAGATCTATGCCGCGCCGTGGGGGGGCGGCACCCGCGCCGTTCTGTACCGCAAGGACTGGTTCGACGAGCTCGGCATCCAGCCGCCCAAGACCTGGGACGAGCTGGTGGCCGCAGGCAAGAAGATCGTCGAGAAGAAGGGCAAGGACGTCGACGGCTTCGCCTTCAACGGCGGGTCCGACGCCAACATGTCGCTGTCGCCCTTCGTCTGGTCGGCCGGCGGCGACTTCGCGGCCTTCGAGGGCGGCAAGTGGGTCGGCAAGCTGACCGAGCCCGGCTTCAAGGAGGGCTTCCAGTTCTACACCGACCTGGTCGCCAAGGACGGGGTGTCCGGTAAGGGCCGCCTCAGCCAGAACTCGGTGGACATCGCCCAGCGCTTCGCCGCCGGCAAGGTCGGCATGTACGTGACCGGCGGGTGGGACATCGCCACCATCAAGGAGCAGAGCAAGGGCAAGGTGGGAGAGGACAAGATGGCCTTCTTCTCCCTGCCCAACAAGGAGGGCAGCGGCCCGGCCCCGGCCTTCCAGGGCGGCAACGACATCGCCATCTGGAAGGACGCCAAGAACCCCGAGCTCGCCGCCGAGTACCTGAAGCTCGCCGCCGGCAAGGAGTTCGGCACGCGGTACGCCAAGGACGGCGGCCTGCTGCCGCTGTACCCGGACGCCCTGGCCGAGTACGCCAGCGACCCGGTCCAGGCGCCGTTCGCCGAGACCTTCAAGGTCGCCAAGGGCTTCCCGGCCTCCCCGAACTGGGCCGAGGCCAACGACACCAAGGCCGTGCTCCAGAACGCGGCCCGCGCCGTCATCGAGGGCAAGAAGAACGCCGACACGGCCCTCGCCGACGCGAACACCGAGCTCGAGACCATCCTGAACCAGCAGTAATGATGGCGCAGACGTCAACGGTCGCCCGGGACGGAGGCAACCCCTCCGCCCCGGCGCGGCGCCGTTCCCACCAGCCGCCGCCCCGCCGTAGCGGGCTCCCCACCTGGGTCGTCCCCTACGTGCTGCTCGTCCCGGGTCTCCTGGTCATCGCGATCCTCCTGCTCTACCCGCTGTACCAGATGGTCGACATGTCCTTCCACAAGGTGGGACTGCGCCAGATCCGGCCCAACCCGCAGCCCGCCGAGTTCCTCGGGGCGCAGAACTACTCCGACGTCCTCGCCTCGGACCTGTTCTGGACCTCGCTGCGCAACACCGTCGTGTTCGCCGTGGTCACCGTCGCGCTGACGCTGATCCTCGGCACGCTGGTCGGCCTGCTGCTGAACAAGCTCGGGCGCAAGATGTCGACGTTCCTCGTGGTCGGCATCATGGCCGCCTGGGCCACCCCGCCCACCGCCACGGCGATCATCTGGAAGTGGCTGTTCGACTCCGACGCGGGCGTGGTGAACTGGTCGCTCAACCTCCTGCCCGACGGCCTGTCCAACCTGATCTTCGGACGGTCGGACTGGTCGGGCCAGCCCTGGCTGAACGCCCCCTCGACGATCTACGTCGTGCTGGTCATCGCGGTCGTCTGGGCGTCGTTCCCGTTCATCGCGGTGTCGGTGCTGGCGGGTCTCAAGAGCATCCCGTCGGAGCTGTACGAGGCCGCGCGGGTGGACGGGTCGTCGGCGGCAGTCACCTTCAGGAGGATCACCTTCCCGCTGCTGAAGCCGGTGTTCTCCGTCCTGCTGGTGCTCTCGATCATCTGGGACTTCAAGGTGTTCACCCAGCTATACGTGCTGGCCGGCGGCACCACCAACCGGGAGGCGTTCAACCTGTCGCTGTGGGCCTACACCGAGGCGTTCAGCGCGCCTCCGAAGATGGGCTTCGGCGCCGCCATCGCGGTCATCCTGACCGTAATCATGCTCGTCATCACGGCCGTGTACGTCCGGCAGATCGTGCGAACGGAGGCGGACGTGCGATGAAGCCGCAAACCGTCAAGCGGGTCAAGGCGTCCGGGCTGAACACCGCCGCCATCGTGATCTTCCTGTTCGCGGTGTTCCCTGTCTACTGGATGGTCGCGACCGCGTTCAAGCCCAACGACGAGATCTTCACCACCCGGTTCATCCCGTTTCCGCTCGCGCCGACCATGGACCACGTGTCGCGGGTGCTCACCCAGGGTGTGGCGGGCCACTCCATCTGGCGCTACCTGTCCAACAGCGCCATCGTCGCGCTCGGCACGGTGCTGATCGGCGCGGTCTTCGCGCTGCTCGCCGCCACCGCCGTGTCGCGCTTCCGCTTCCGGTTCCGCACGAGCTTCCTGATCCTCCTGCTGATCGTGCAGATGGTGCCGGCCGAGGCGCTGCTGATCCCGCTGTTCCTCATGGTCAAGCGGCTCGGACTGTACGACCAGCTCGTCGGGCTGATCATCGTGAACGTGGGCTTCACGCTCCCATTCGCGATCTGGATGCTGCGGACGTTCGTCGCCGCGGTGCCCAAGGAGCTGGAGGAGGCGGCGGCCATCGACGGCGCCGGCCGCTTCGTCACCTTCTGGAGGGTGCTCTTCCCGCTGGTCGCCCCCGGCCTGGTGGCGACGAGCATCTTCTCGTTCATCACCGCGTGGAACGAGCTCGTCTTCGCGCTGACGCTGATCAACGACCAGGGCAACTACACGATGCCCGTCGCGTTGCAGTTCTTCACCAGCCAGCGCTCGACGGACTGGGGCGGCATCATGGCCGCCTCGACGCTGATGACCATCCCGGTCATCGTCTTCTTCCTGCTGGTGCAGCGGCGCATGGTCTCCGGTCTGGTCGCCGGCGCCGTGAAGGGCTGACGTTCCCCGCCTTCCCACCTTTGAGCTAAGGAGTCGAATATCGCCATGTCTGAGTTCTCCGCGGGCGCGTCCTCCCAGGGCGAGTTCTCTGTGGACGGCGATCGGGGTCTGCACCGCCTCGCGGCCGGAACGCTGCTCGCGGCCTTCCCCGGCACCACCGCTCCCGACTGGATACTTGATGAGCTCGCCGGCGGTCTCGGCGGCGTCACGCTCTTCGGGTTCAACGTCGAGGGGCCCGAACAGCTTCTCGCCCTGACCAGCCGGCTCCGCGGCGCGGGCGACCCGGTCATCTCCCTTGACGAGGAAGGAGGCGACGTCACCCGGCTCGCCTACCACGTCGGCAGCCCGTACCCGGGCAACGCAGCGCTCGGGGCCGTGGACGACGTCGAGCTGACCCGCCGGGTGTACCGCGCGATCGGCGACGACCTCGCCCGGTGCGGTATCAATCTGGACATGGCTCCGGACGCGGACGTCAACACTGCGGACGACAACCCCGTCATCGGCACCCGTTCGTTCGGATCCGACCCCGGCCTGGTGTCGCGGCACACCGTGGCCGCCGTGGCGGGGCTCCAGGACGCGGGCGTGGCGGCCTGCGTCAAGCACTTCCCGGGGCACGGCGCGACCCGCCAGGACTCCCACCTGGAGATCCCCATGGTCGACGTCTCCCGCGAGGTCCTGTGGGAGCGCGAGCTGGTGCCGTTCAGGGCCGCGATCGAGGCGGGCACGAAGTCCGTCATGACCGCTCACGTGCGCGTGCCCTACCTGACCGGTACGGACCCCGCCACGCTCTCGGCCCCCGCGTTGACCGAGCTCCTCAGGGGTGAGCTCGGATTCGACGGCGTGGTGATCTCCGACGCCCTGGACATGCACGCGATCACCAAGAGCGTGGGGCTCGGCGGGGGCGCGGTGCTCTCGCTGGCCGCGGGGTCGGACCTGCTGTGCCTCGGCCCGCTGCCGACGCGCGAGCAGATCCAGGAGGTCAAGGCCGAGATCGTGGCGGCCGTGCGCGACGGGCGGCTGCCGCTGGCCCGCCTGGAGGAGTCCGCCGAGCGCGTCGCCCGGCTGCGCGGCTGGTTCTCGCTGCCGCGCGAGGTCCCTCGGGACGGCAACGTGATCGGCCTCACCGCTGCCCGCCGCGCGGTGAGCGTGTCCGGCACGGCCGCCCCTCTGGTCAACCCGTTCGTGGTCGAGGTCGAGACCCCGCCCACGATCGCGGTCGGCGACGTGCCGTGGGGCTTCGCCCCGTGGCTGCCGGACGCCGAGATCGCCCGGGTCAAGCCGGACGACGCCGACGCGACGAGCCTGCTGGAACAGGCCATCGGGCGCTCGCTGGTCATCGTGGTGAAGGACGCGCACCGGCACCGGGCGAGCCAGGACATCGTCTCGGCGCTGCTGGCCGGACGGCCGGACGCGACCGTCGTGGAGATGGGCCTGCCGATCTGGCGCCCGCCGGCGGCGACCTACATCGCGACCTACGGGGCCGCCCGCGCCAACGCCCAGGCCGCCGCGGAGCTCTTCTCGGCCTGACCTCCGCCTGGCCCCCGCGGACCCGGCCCCGGTGCGTGTCGAGAAGGACGCCGCGCACCGGGGCCGATCAACGCCCACGGGGTGACGGCCGTGTCAGCGCAGGTCGCACGTGGGTGGAGACGGCTGCGGCGGCGTCGGGCAGGCGGCGAACCCCGCCTGGCCGAGCCGCGAGTGGCCCCGCACGAACGTGAAGAAGGCGTCCGTCAGGGAGCCCTGCTTGGGCTCGCCCACGGTGTAGAGGTACTCCACCGTCCAGTACGGGTAGCCGGGCCGGGAGGTCGCGTAGTCGAACTCCTGGCCGTCCAGGGTCAGCGCCGTGATCGCGTTGTCGACGGCGCCGTCCTGGCGCGCCTTCCTGATCGAGTCCAGGTCGGCGTACCCGATGGCGCCGGCACCCTTGGCCACCGCCTCGATGACCTTCTGGTTGTTCGCCTGCTCGCAGCGGATCACGGGCGTGTCGGAGGGACGGGTCTTCGCCAGGCAGTCGTCCGAGGTGAGCGACGGCTCGCCGAAGCCGAGCACGTGCTTCTCGAACACCTCCCGGGTGCCGGAGGCGTAGCCGCGCCCGACGATCCTGATCGGCAGGTCTCCGGCCTTCGCGCCGGGGACCTGGTTCCAGTTCGTCCAGGTGCCCTTGTAGATCTTGCGCAGGTCCTCGACGCCTATCGTGGTCAGGCCCACCCCGCGGTTCACCACCACCTTGAACACGACGATCGCGACCTTCTGGGCGCGCAGCCGTGACGTGGCGGCCAGGCTCTTGCCGTCCGACAACGCGACGACCTCCGGTGACTGCCCAGGGGCGGACGCCCCCACGTCCCGGACGCCGTCGAGAGAGCCGTTCGCCAGCGTGTCGATCCGCGCGTCGCCGCACGTCTTGACGTACTCGTCCCGGATCGCCACCAGCGCCGGCATGAACGCGCTGGAGCCCTCGACCCGCAGATGGCCGGATGCGCACCCCACCGTCGGATCGCCGGACCTGGCGGCTATCTGGCTCACCACCAGCACGATGGTCAGCAGGGCGGCCAGCGCGCCGCTGACCCTGGGCAGGGTGAGGCTGCGGGTGTCGCCCTCGTCCTTGATCAGGCCGTTGTCCTTGAGCCTGCCCCCGTGGGCGAGGTCCTTGGTGATCTCGTCGCCGTAGTTGGACGGCGGCTCGCGCAGGACGACGACGAGCTTGGCCTTCTGCCCGCGCCGCAGGGACAGCCCGTCCATCCACACGCCGTACCAGTGCGGCTCGGCGGCGTCCTGGCCGGTGGGAGCGCGCAGGAGGCGGCCCATCCTCTCGGCGAGCCGTCCGCGGACGGTGAGGAGGTTGTCGCGGGCGGCGCGACCGTCGTCGGCGAAGAAGCGCAGCGCGTTCCTCAGTTCCTCGCGCAGCGCGGTGTTGCTCGCCTCGGAGATGCGGGCGTTCCAGACGACGCGCCCGCCGAAGGTGAACGACAGCGGCTTGGCGAAGTCCTCGGGGTCGATGTCGTAGCTGCCGCTGTTGCGGATGCGGATGACGACCACGCTCATCCGGTCGAGCAGGCGCACGACCTGGCGTAACTGGCGGGGCCCGGAGTCGGCGGGGTCGGCGCCGTCGTGCAGGCGCTCGGGCCCGATGCCGATCTTGGAGTTGTACAGCACGCGGAAGCCGAGGCGTTTGCGCCGCACCAGCAGCCGATCGACGAAGGGGGCGGCGACGAACAGGGCGATACCGAACAGGACCGCACCGGCGCCATCGCCGAGGAAGCCCACGAATCGCTCCAGCCACCCCAGTGCGTCCACCAGGCCCTCCCTCGCAACCTGGTTCAATTCTGGCGACAGCACCGCATACACCTGGGGCGTCGCGGATCAGTTCACGCGGAGTTCCCCTGGCGGACATCCACCGGCCCGAAAGTGATCAGCCGCGTGTCAGGGAACGCGGAAACCGCCGTCAAAGAACGCCCGGCCGTGCACATCCGGGGTCTCAGGACGCGAAAAGCTCCTCACGGGCACGCTCCAACGCGGCGAGAATGGCCCCGCGCAGCACCGGCCGGACCTTGACCTCGCTCACCACGACCTCGGGCCGGATCGGGCAGATGCGCGCCACGGCCTCCTCGACCCGGTAGGTCAGCGCGGCGCCGCCCGCCCGGCCGACCTCGCCGTTCAGCACGACCAGCGAGGGGTCCAGGACGACGCACACCGACGCGACGCCGAGCGCCAGGCGGTGGGCGAGCTCGTCCAGGAACGCCGAGCCGGCCTCGCCGCTCTCGACGGCCGCGCGGACGGCGTCGGCGGCCGAGCGACCTGGGAAGCCCTGCCGCTCGGCGAGCTCGGCCACGGCCTCGGCGCTGATGAGGGACTGCAGGCCGCCCGCCAGCGACGGCATCCGCCCCGGCACCGCCTTGACGTCCCCCGCCAGGGGCACGCCCGGCACCGGCAGGTAGCCGATCTCGCCCGCGGTGCCCGACCGGCCGCGGTGCACCCGCCCGCCGAGGAAGACGGCGAGGCCGACGCCGCGCTCGACCCACAGCAGGACGAAATCGTCGACGTTCTTGGCCGCGCCCTCGGAGCGCTCGGCGATCGCGGCGAGGTTCACGTCGTTCTCGATCGTGACGGGCCGCCGCAGGTCGCGGGCGAGGGCCTGGTGACTGCCCTCGTGCCAGCCGGGCAGGTCGAAGGAGAACCGGACGTCGCCGCTGCGCGGGTCGACCACGCCGGGCGTGCCGATGACGATGCCCTTGAGGCGCGACAGGGCGACCTTGCCCGAGCGGCAGGCCTTCACGACCGCGTTGTGGACGAGCGCGACGGGGTCGTCGTGCCCATTGGTGGAAACCGACACTTCTGCCACGATTTCCCCGTTGATATCGGCGATCGCGGTGGTCACCGAATCAGGACCCACGTCGAGCCCCGCGACATACGCGGAAGAGGCGATCACGCCGTAAAGGGCCGCATTGGGCCCCCGGTTCCCGGCCTGTTCTCCGACCACCTCGACGAGCCCGCGCTCCTCCAGCCGCGAGAGGGTCTGAGAGGCGGTGACCTTGGACAGGCCGGTCATGTCGCCGATCTGTCCCCTGGTCAGCGGGCCCGAGGAGAGCAGCAGCTCCAGCGCGGCCCGGTCGTTGATCTCCCGTAGCAACCTGGGCACGCCAGGACGTCGCTCCATCGCATGCTCTCTTGTCGTCGGTCCCCGTTTGGATTTATCACAAACCAGCGGCGTGGTGTGACACAACCATTCCTCAGTAAAGCTTCCTGCCAGTTTAGCGGCACCGCAGGTAGGGAACGGCTCCGGCGGCACGCCGCGCGCGCTCCATTTCCCCCAGAGGCCCGCGGAGCGCCCGCCGCCCGCCAGGACCCCTGATCGCCCCAGGGGTTCCCTAACGCCGGGCGGGCGTCCCCGTGAAGCGGATCGGCCGCACACCGGTCACCCGGCGGGCCGGCACGGTCACGTTCGGTGTTCGTGCGGGGCCAGCAGGGCCGTACCTTTCTCAGATCATCTGCCTGTTGTGGTGCGGTTGCGGCTAACCACGCTTTAGCAGGCGGGATAATCGATAACATGCGTCTTTCCGCCCGTGTCGACTACGCCCTCCGCGCCGCCGCCGAGCTGGCCGCCTCCGGCAGCGGTCCCACCACCGTGGGCGAGCTCGCCAAGGAACAGGAAATGCCCCCCAAGTACCTGGAGAATATCTTGCTCCAGATGCGCCGGGCCGGGCTGGTCCGCGGCCAGCGGGGCCCCGAGGGTGGGTACGTCCTGGCCAGGCCGGCCACCGAGATATCCCTGGCCGATGTGATCCGCGCCGTGGACGGTCCGCTGGCCAACGTCCGGGGCGAGCGCCCCGAGCACGTCGGCTACCGCGGAGCCGCCCGCTCCTTGCAGCAGGTGTGGATCGCCCTGCGCGCCAGCGAGCGCGCCATCCTCGAGGAGGTCACCCTGGACCAGATCGCCTCCGACAGCCTGCCCCATCGCGTGATGGAGCTCGCCGCGGACCCGGCGGCCTGGGACTGAGCGTGCCATGCCCGAGGGCGACGCGGTCTACCGGACGGCGGTCACGCTGCGGGCCGCCCTCGACGGCCGGGTGCTGACCCGGTCGGACTTCCGCGTGCCCCGGTACGCCACCGCCGACCTCACCGGGCGATCCGTCCTGACCACCGTTCCCCGGGGCAAGCATCTGCTCACCCGGGTCGAGGGCGGGCTGACCGTCCACACCCACCTGCGCATGGACGGAACCTGGCGCGTCCAGCCCGGGGGGACCCGCCCGCCGGGCGGCCCGGACGCCGTCCGGCTCGTGCTCGCCAACGCGCGGTGGCAGGCGGTGGGGATCAAGCTCGGCATGGTCGACCTGCTGGCGACCGCGCACGAGGACCGGGTGGTCGGGCATCTGGGGCCCGACCTGCTCGATCCCGGCTGGGAGGACGGGCACGCGGCGCGAGCGGCGCGCAACATCGCGGCGCGTCCCGAGGTGATGATCGGAGAAGCGCTCCTGGACCAGCGCAACGTGGCGGGAATCGGCACGATCTGGCGCGCCGAGACGCTGTTCCTGTCGGGGATCTCACCGTTCACGCCCGCCGGGGACGTGCCGGACCTGACGAAGATGATGACGCTCGCCCACCGCCTGCTGGAGGCGAGCAAGGACGAACGGGGAGGCCCGCTGACGACGGGCGACCGGCGCCCGGGGAGGCGCCTGTGGGCGTACGGCCGGGCCGGGAGGCCCTGTCTTCGCTGCGGGGGGAAAGTGGTCGGCGGCGAGCTCGGGGCACAGCCATACGAACGTGTGGTCTTTTACTGTCCCGCCTGCCAGCCGCGTTGAACACGCCGACCCACCGGGTGCGGCGTCCGGGACGTCAGGACACAGCCCATCGCGAATTCGTGGCGTCGTGACGGGCCGCGGGTCAGGACGGAAAGGGGGCGACCGCGGACCTACGCGGCGACCATGTCCTTGACTTCGGGGAAACCGTCGAACTCTGGGCCCGAGATCGTGGTGGAGACGGTCTCGGCGATGGGAAGACGCTCGTGCTCGGGCGCATCGGCCAGCACGGGCGCGTGTTGAAGCTCGGCCAGCGCGAACTGGTCGGACACCTCGCGGAGCACCTGCGAAAGAGGCACGCCCAAGGCGCCGCAGATCGACGCGAGCAGCTCGGAGGACGCTTCCTTCTGACCGCGTTCAACCTCGGACAGGTAGCCAAGGGAGACACGGGCCAGTGTGGAAACCTCACGCAGGGTGCGTGCCTGCCGCACCCGCAGCCGCCGCAGCACGTCACCGAGCAGCTGACGCAGCAGGACCATCTGTCGCTCCCTCCCGGGCGCAGGCGCCTTCACGACACTCCGCGCGGTCGGTTCGTATCGCCCGTTCTTCGGATGCCCTTCGTACATGCTCCTCGCCGTCATCATTGGTTCGCTCGGCGCCTTCGCCGGGCGCTCGCCGGACCTGCTCCTCACCGATGGGTCACGGACCTCGCTCACAGCTCCACCGTACCCGCATCGGCCAACAGGGCGGCAGACCGTGACGAGCATGTTCGCTGGTGACGTAACGCGGTAATCATCCGGAATGTTCCCCCACATCGGCCTCCAGCACACCTCGCAGGAGATCCAAACCCTCCCGCACTGTTCTTTTGCGGATCTCTTCCCTGGATCCCGAAAGAACCACGTCTCGCCCCCAGATTCGCCCATCCGGTCCCCCCACGGCGATGTGGACGGTGCCGACCGGCCGCCCGTCCTGAGGGTCGGGCCCCGCCACCCCCGTGACCGCGAGGCCGTAGGTCGCGCCGGTCAGCCGGCGCACCCCGGCCGCCATCGCGGAGGCGACCTCCGGGTGCACCGCTCCCTCCCGATCGAGTAGATCTTCCGGGACGTCCAGCAGGCCGGCCTTCAGCTCGGTCGCGTAGGCGATCACCCCGCCCCGGAACGCGGCCGAGGCCCCGCTCGGCGTGGTGAGCGTGGCACCGATGAGGCCGCCGGTCAGCGACTCGGCCACCGCGACCGTCGCCCCCCGGCGGACCAGGAGGGACAGGACCTCGGCGGCGAGCGCCGCGCTCATCCGCCCCGCGCCTTCTGGGCGACCTTGCGCAGCCGTACGGCCCTGACGACGTAGTCGGCCCCGGTGACCACGGTGACGGCCAGCGCGGGCCCCATGACGGCCCAGCGCAGCGGCCCGGGCACGCCGGGCAGGACGTACAGGGCGATGGCGGTGATCTGCAGGACCGTCTTGACCTTGCCGCCGTAGCTCGCCGGGATGATGCCGTGCCGGATCACCGCGAAGCGCAGCGCCGTCACCCCGGCCTCCCGGACGAGGATCGCGCCGGTCACCCACCAGGACACCTCGTCCAGCAGCGACAGCGTGACCAGCGCCGCGCCGATCAACGCCTTGTCGGCGATCGGATCGGCGATCTTGCCGAAGTCGGTGATCAGCCCGTACCGGCGGGCCAGCCAGCCGTCGAGCTGGTCGGTCAGCGAGGCGAGCAGGAAGACCACGAGCGCGGTCCACCGCCCCCCTGTGCCGTCCACGAACATGCAGACGACGAAGAACGGGACGACCACGAGCCGGAGGACGGTCAGCACGTTGGCGATGTTCCACGGGCTGACGCGCCGAGCCGCGGAGGAAGCGATCGGCTCGGTGCCGGCCTCCGGCTGGTTCGTCATGGCGAGGCCTTGATGCGGGCGATCAAATCGACCCCCTCGGCGTCCACGACCGTGGCGCGCACGATCTGGCCGGGGAACAGGCCGATGCCCTGGACGGTCACCGAACCGTCCACCTCGGGCCCTTGGTGGGCCGCGCGGCCCTCGTAGCCGCCGTCGCCGAGGTCCTCCTCGATGAGGACCTCGACCTCGGTGCCGATGCGCTCCTCGGCCCGCTGGGCGGTCAGCTCCTCGGCGAGCTCGGTCAGCGCGGCGACCCGCTCGTCGATCGTCTCCTGGTCCAGCTTGCCCCCGAGGCGGGCGGCCTCGGTGCCGTCCTCGTCGGAGTAACCGAAGACGCCGGCGACGTCCAGCCGGGCCTCCTCCAGGAAGCCGGCCAGCTCGGCGAACTCGGCCTCGGTCTCGCCGGGGAACCCGACGATGAAGTTGGAGCGCACGCCCGCCTCGGGCGCGTGCTCGCGGACGGCCGCCAGCAGGTCCAGGAAGCGGCGGGGATCGCCGAAGCGGCGCATCCTGCGCAGGACCGTCCCGCTGGCGTGCTGGAACGACAGGTCGAAGTACGGGGCCACACCGGGGGTGCCGGTGATGACCTCCAGCAGGCCCGGACGCAGCTCGGCGGGCTGCAGGTAGCTCACCCTGACCCGCTCGACGCCCTCGACGGCGGCCAGGCGCGGCAGGAGCTTCTCCAGGGCCCGCAGGTCGCCGAGGTCCTTGCCGTAGGAGGTGGAGTTCTCACTGACCAGGACGAGCTCCTTCACCCCCTGACCGGCGAGCCACGCGGCCTCGGCCAGCAGGTCCTCCGGAGCGCGCGAGACGTAGGCGCCGCGGAACGCCGGGATCGCGCAGAAGGAGCAGCGGCGGTCGCACCCCGAGGCGAGCTTCAGCGGGGCCATGGGGCCGCCGGAGAGCCGCTTGCGGAGCGTACGGGGGCCGCTGGCGGGCGCCACGCCGTCGGGCAGGGCGTCACCGTGGCCGGGGACGGCGGTCGTGGCCGCGGAGCGCTCGACCGGGGTGATGGGCAGCAGCGTGCGGCGGTCGCGCGGGCTGTGGGCGCCGAGGGACCTGCCCTCCAGCACATCGTCCAGCCGCGCGCCGATGTCGGCGTAGTCGTCGAAGGAGATGACGGCGGAGGCTTCGGGCAGCGCGTCCGCGAGCTCCTTGCCGTAGCGCTCGGCCATGCAGCCCGCGGCGACCACCTTGGCCCCGGAGTCGGACGCGGCGAGCAGCGTGTCGATGGAGTCCTTCTTCGCCGAGTCGATGAAGCCACAGGTGTTCACGACGATGACGTCGGGATCATCGTCGGCGAGGCTCCACCCGGCGGCCTCCATGCGCGCGGCGAGCTCCTCGGAGTCGACCTCGTTGCGCGCGCAGCCCAGTGTGATCAGCGATGCGGTTCGGCGGGAAGACATGATGGACTCTACGGTATCGGGAGTTGGCCACCATCTGACGCACTCCCCCCGTACTCGCGCGCGCGAACGGGCCGCGCGGCCACCGGTGATCATCATGGGCGGGCCGCGCGGATCGGACCGCGCCGCGAAGCGGGTCACAGAACGTCAGCGAACAGGCTCGGAAAAGCTTGGTCAGATTAAGTCAGATCAGGTCAGAGAGTATGTCACGCCGGCGGTCACCGCGCGCCGGGCGTTTCCGGGCCGAAGGACTTGTGGACGAGCTGGCCGATCTTCCCCGGCACGCCCAGGTGCTTGCCATTGACCTCCAGGTCGACGCCACCGGCGTTGCCGATCGTGACCCGCACCTCCTTGTGCGCCTTCCACGTCGAGGTGCGCCCCGCCGGCAGCGTGCCGCGGAACATCTGCTTGCCCTTGCCGTCGCTGACCTCCAGCCAGGACGGCTTGGTCGCCTTGACCTGGAGCGTCACGACGTCGCTCTCCGGCTTGGCGGCCTTCTTCGCGTCACCTTGGGACTTGCCGACCGGGACGGGCGCCTTGGGGACGCCGGCCTTGGGCTCGGCGGTGGTGGTGTCGCCGGACCCGCTCATCACCCGGGCGACCCCGAAGACGGCGACGATGGCCAGGGCGATCGCCATCGCCGTCGACCAGTTGGGGCTGCGGCGCTCGCGGAGCTTGATCGTGCTCTCGGCCTGGAAGACGGCGGCGGCGCGCACGGGCAGGGGAACCCCGCCGTGTTCCTCGTCGAACTGGTGCACGATCGCGTCGGGATCCAGCCCGAGAGTCTTGGCGATGTTGCGGACGTGACCCCTGGCGTAGAAGTCGCCGCCGCAGAGCGAGAAGTCGTCCCGCTCGATGGCATAGATGACCGTTTCCCGGATACGCGTGCGGCCGCTCAGCTGAGCGACCGTCATGCCCGCCGCGTGACGTGCCGCGGCCAGCGTCACTCCAATGCTCATACGTCCCCCTCGCCGTGCACCTGCGCTACGCGCCCGTATTCCGACGATGCGTAGTCATTCACATTCAACCAGTTACCGAGGGGGTCGGTCGCGGAGGGGTCACTCTCCCCGCAAGTCGGCGAGCAGGCCGGGCAGGTCGTCGGGCTTCACCATCACCTCGCGCGCCTTGGAGCCCTCGCTGGGGCCGACGACGTTCCTGCTCTCCAGCAGGTCCATCAGGCGGCCGGCCTTGGCGAAGCCGACGCGCAGCTTGCGCTGGAGCATCGACGTGGAGCCGAACTGCGTGGTGACGATGAGCTCGGCCGCCTGGATCAGCAGGTCAAGGTCGTCGCCGATGTCCTCGTCGATCTCGCGCTTGGCGGCCGCGGTGGCGGCGACGTCCTCGCGGTACTCCACCTGCATCTGCGCCTTGCAGTGGGCGACGACGTCGTGGATCTCCTTCTCGGAGACGAACGCGTTCTGCAGCCGCATCGGCTTGCTGGCGCCCATGGGCAGGAACAGCGCGTCACCCTGGCCGACGAGCTTCTCGGCGCCGGGCTGGTCCAGGATGACCCGGGAGTCGGCCAGCGAGGACGTCGCGAACGCGAGCCGGGACGGCACGTTGGCCTTGATCAGCCCGGTGACGACGTCCACCGAGGGGCGCTGGGTGGCGATCACGAGGTGGATGCCGGCGGCGCGGGCGAGCTGGGTGATGCGGACGATCGAGTCCTCGACGTCGCGGGGGGCGACCATCATCAGGTCGGCGAGCTCGTCGATGATCACAAGCAGGTAGGGGTACGGCTGGTAGACGCGCTCGCTGCCCGGCGGGGGCACCAGCTTTCCGGCGCGGACGGCCTTGTTGAACTCGTCCACGTGCCGGAAGCCGCTGGCCGCCAGGTCGTCGTAGCGCCGGTCCATCTCCCCCACGACCCATTCGAGGGCCTCGGCGGCCTTCTTGGGGTTGGTGATGATCGGCGTGATCAGGTGGGGGATGCCCTCGTAGGTGTTGAGCTCGACCCGCTTGGGGTCGACGAGCACCATGCGCACCTCGTCCGGGGTCGCGCGCATCAGGATCGAGGAGATGAGCCCGTTGACGCAGACGGACTTTCCCGCGCCGGTGGCGCCGGCGATGAGCAGGTGGGGCATCTTGGCCAGGTTGGCCACTATCGTGCGCCCCTCGACGTCCTTGCCGAGGCCCACGATCATCGGGTGCTGGTCGGCCTGGGCGACCTGCGAGCGCAGCACGTCGCCAAGGCTGACCAGGTCCTTGTCGGTGTTCGGGATCTCCACGCCGATCGCGGACTTGCCGGGGATCGGCGACAGGATGCGCACGTCGGCGGACTTGACGGCGTAGGCGATGTTCCTGGTGAGCGCGGTGACCTTCTCGACCTTGACGGCGGGGCCCAGCTCGATCTCGTACCGCGTGACCGTCGGGCCGCGCGTGAAGCCGATCACCTGCGCGTCGATCGAGAACTGCTCCAGCACGCTGGTGAGCGCGTTGACGACGACCGTATTGGCCTTGGTCTGGGGCTTGGGGGCCGTGCCGGAGCGCAGCGTGGAGACGTCCGGCAGGATGTACGGGCCGGCCTGCGGGGACAGCACGAGTTGCTCGACCTTGCGCGGGGCCGGCGAGGGGTCGGGAGGCTCGGAGACGGCGGGCCTCGGCGGCTCGTCCTCCTCGTCGACCAGGCCGGGCACGATCTCCGGGGAGTGGTCGGGCCGGGCGGGCGGGGCGCCGGGCGCGTCGGCGACCAGGGGCGTGTCGTACGGCTTGACCAGGTCGGCGGGCTCGGCGCCGCCCGCGCCGTCCTTGCCGGTGGCCGCGCCCTTGCGGGTGCGGCGGGCGGGCTTCTTCTCCCCCGGCTCGCCCCTCACGGCCTTGTCGGAGGACTTCTGGAACAGCATGTGCTGGATCTCGGCCAGCCGCTCGGGCACGCGGTGGACCGGCGTGGCGGTGATCACCAGCACGCCGAAGCCCGACAGCAGCAGCAGCAGCGGGATCGTGATGAACGCCGGGAGGATGCTGGAGGGCGGCGCCGAGACGATGAAGCCGATCATGCCGCCCGCGGCCGAGACCTTGTCCATGCCGTCGGTCTTCGCTGGTCCCGAGGGGTACGGGGTGGCGTGCGCGACGTGGATGATGCCGAGCAGGCCCGCCAGCAGCGCCGCCCAGCCGATCATGATGCGGCCGGTGTCGGCGTGCTGGTCGGGGTGACGCAGCAGCCGCCAGGCGACCAGCCCGAGCATTAGGGGCACCGCCCAGGCCAGGGACCCCACGGCGCCGCGCAGGACGGAGTTCACGATGGTCGCGAACGTGCCCTGGGCGGAGGTGCGCCAGGTCATGGCGGCCAGGACGATGGCGGCGCCGAGGACGGCCAGGCCGAGCCCGTCGCGGCGGTGGGCCGGGTCCAGCTCGCGCGCCTGGTTGCCGAAGGCCCGCGCGGCGGTGCCGATGCCGTTGGCGATGAGCAGCCATACGCCGACGAAAAGCTTCCCGATGGCGATGAAGACCCAGCTGATCGGGTCCGGCGGCGCGGCGGCGGGACGGCGCGCCGGGCGGCCCTGCGGACGCCCCGCCGCGGCCCGCGCCTGCGGGCGCTTGGCGGAGGGACGCGACGATGAGGACGGAGTGGACCGCTTCGCCGACCCCTTCGGGGTGGTTTTCGACGTACGGGTGGCCATGGTACCGAGGGTACGCATGAGACGGACCGGACTCCGGGAGCGACGCGCCGGACATGAACGTGTTCTATGTATTGATTTCATATTTTATGTAATGAAATTCCCGCTGACACTGGTCCAGGGTGCGCCCGGACAAGAGTTCCACGGTGATGTTTGGCATGATGTCCTCCGGATTCATTCTGTTGCATTACATGAAATCAGATCCCGTTACATGAATCAGGAGCCCGCCATGGACGTGATGGTGATCGGTGAACCGCTGGTCGAGTTCTCGGCGTCGGGCCCGCTGACCGAGGCGGACACCTTCCGGTTGTCGTTCTCCGGCGACGCCCTCAACGCCGCCGTGGCCGCCGCCGCGACCGGCGCGCACGTCGCCCTGGTGACGCTGGTGGGCGACGACGAGTTCGGCGAACGGCTGGTCCGCTTCGCGGCCGCGCACGGCGTCGACACGCGGTGGATGCGGCACGGCGCGGGCTCGACCGGCGCCTACGCCGTCGGTGCGGACCCGGGCGGCGAGCGGGCGTTCACGTACATGCGGGCGTGCAGCGCGGCCTCCCGGATGGGCCCGGACGACGTGGTGGCGGCGCCGCTGGAGGAGACCGCCGTCCTGCTGGTCAGCGGCGTCACGGCCGCCCTGTCGCGGTCCTGCGCGCAGGCCGTGCTGCACGCGGCCCAGACCGTGGACGCCGCCGGGGGCAGGGTCGTCTACGACCCGAACTACCGGTGGCGACTGACCGGCCCCGAGGCAGCCGCCGCCACGCTGGCCTCCGTCGCGCCCTGGGCGGCCCTGGTGACCCCGTCCAGCCCCGGCGACACCCTCCCCCTGCTCGCCACCGCCGACCCCGCCGAGGCCGCGCGCGCGTGCCTGGCGCTCGGGGCGCGGGCCGTGGCCGTCACCCGCGGGCCCGACGGGGTGCTGCTCGCCGACGGCGAAGGGACTCCGGAGGACGTGCCCGCGATCCCGGCGGCGGCGATCGTCGACCAGACGGGCGCGGGCGACGCGTTCGCGGGCACGCTCGCCGCGCGGCTCGCCCTCGGGACGCCCCTGCGTGAGGCCGTGCGCGCCGGCACGGCCGCCGCCGCCATCAGCCTGGCGGGCCAGGGCGGCACCGGGCGCGTGGCGACGCCCGAGGAGATCGAGCGCCTGCTCGCCGGCAGCCCCGGCGTCGCCGGCAACGGGCTCAGCGGGTGAGGGCCGCCGTCGGGGCGCCGAGGGCCAGCGAGACCTCACGGGCCGCGGCGACGACCACGGGGGCGAGCGCCACCAGGGCGTCGCGTTCCATGTCCATGGCCAGCGTGGAGATGGATATTCCGCCCAGCACCCGGCCGGTGTGGTCGAACACGGCCGCACCGACGCAGCGGACGCCGGGCTCGTTCTCCTCGTCGTCCATCGCGTAGCCGAGTTCCCTGACCTTGCCGAGGTGGGCGAGCAGATCGCCCACCTCGGTGAGGGTGACGCCGGTGAGCCGCGCCAGGCCGGCGCGGGCGGCGATGGCCCGCACCTCGTCGTCGTCCAGCTCGGCGAGGACGGCCTTGCCGATCGCGGTGCTGTGCAGGCGCAGGCTCATGCCCACCCGCGAGGGCATCTGGTACGGCCTGCGCCCTTCGAGCTTCTCGACGTAGACGGCCTCGTCGCCGCCGCGGATGCCGAAGTTGGTGGTGTAGCCGGTGCGCTCGTGCAGCGCGCGCAGGGCGGCCGACGCCTGGTGGGAGGGGTCGAACCGGCTCATGACCTTGCCCGCCAGGGTGAGGATGCGCGGCCCCGGCTCGTACCCCCCGGCTCCGTCGGCACGGGCGAACCCCCACTCGATGAGCGACTGGAGGATGCGATGGACGGTCGACTTGGAGACGCCCGTCGCCACCGCGATGTCCGTGACGCGGTGGTGCTCGGCGATCGCCTCCAGCACCGCCAACGCCTTGTCGATGGAGCTGCCTTCCCTGACCACGCACCGAGCCTACTAAGACCGGACCTACCAAGAGCGGCCGCCGCCGGGAGTGCCCGACGTCATCGGGCGAGCCGGCCGCCGTCCACGGCGAGCACGTGCCCGTTCGCCGCCGGGCTCGACCCCTCGCTCAGCGGACCTCGGCGAGCCAGCGTTCGTGGGCGCCGTCGAAGGGGGACGTGCGGGCGGCGATGGCGGTCATCAGCCAGGCGGCCGCGCTCTCCGCCTGGCCGATGACCTCGCCCGGATAGCCGTAGCGGGCGAGGTGCTCGGCGAACTCGTCCTCGTCGTCCACGAACAGGCGCCCGTCGCGCATCAGCAGCACGTCCAGGTCCAGGTCGACCATGGTGACCCGGCCGTCGGCCCAGCGCGGCACGGTCGTGATGTCGCAGTAGATCGCGCACCTGCCCGGCCGGTCGTTGAAGGTCGCGGTGTACCACGCGTCACGCGGGAACAGCATCACGAACGCCTGCTCCCAGACGACCGGCGGCTCGGAGCCCCGGGCCCCGCTCGTGCCCGCCGGGCACCCGAGCCAGGCCCCGTGCTCGTCCTCCCCCAGCAGCCACCCCTCGTGGTGCCAGTGGAGCGACCCGTCGTACTTCGTGTACACGACCTCGGCGGCCGTGCCGGTGACGCCGACCGTGGAGGCGGGGGCGTTCACCGGCGATCCGGCCCGGTTCTCAGGCATACGGCTCCTCGTGCGCGGGTTCGAGTGGCGGCACGTGAAACCTACGCCGGTCAGACCTCCACGACCACTGGAATAATCATGGGACGGCGGCGGTAGGTGTCGCTGACCCAGCGGCCGACGATGCGGCGGGTCACCCTGCGCATCTGCTGCAGGTCGGCGACGCCGTCGGCCGCGGTGCCCTCCAGCGCGCTCTCGATCAGCGGGATGACCTCGTCGAACGCCTCGATCTCTATGCCCGACCCGCGCGCGTAGACCTCCGGCCCGCCGGTGACCTTGCCCGTCGTCGAGTCGACCACCACGACCACGGAGATGAAGCCTTCGTCCCCGAGGATGCGGCGGTCCTTGAGCGCGACGTCGGTGACCGCGCCGACCGAGGAGCCGTCGACGTAGACATAGCCGCACTGCACGTTGCCCACGATCTTCGCCCGGCCGTCGACCAGGTCCACGACCACGCCGTCCTCGGCGATGACGATGTGGTCGTCGGGGACGCCGGTCAGCGCCGCGAGCTTGGCGTGGGCCCGCATGTGGCGCCATTCGCCGTGCACCGGCATGAAGTTGGACGGCTTGGTGAGATTGAGGACGTACAGCAGCTCACCGGCGGCGGCGTGACCCGAGACGTGGACCGTGGCGTTGCCCTTGTGCACCACGCGGGCGCCCCAGCGGGTGAGGCCGTTGATGACCTTGTTCACGGCGGTCTCGTTGCCCGGCACCAGCGACGACGCCAGCACGACGGTGTCGCCCTCGGCCACGCGGATCGGGTGGTCGCGGTTGGCCATGCGCGACAGCGCCGCCATCGGCTCGCCCTGGGACCCCGTGCAGATGAGCACGACGTCCTCCGGCGGCCATTCCTCGATCTCGCGGGAGTCCACCAGCAGGCCCGCCGGCACGCGCAGGTAGCCCAGCTCGCGGGCGACCCCCATGTTGCGGACCATCGAGCGCCCGATGAGCGCGACCTTGCGGCCGTTCTCCTCCGCGGCGTCGAAGATCTGCTGCACGCGGTGGACGTGCGAGGCGAAGCAGGCCACGATGATGCGCTTGGTCGCGCTGCGGAAGACCTCGTCGATCACCGGGCCGATGGTGCGCTCGCTCGGGACGAAGCCCGGCACCTCGGAGTTCGTCGAGTCCGACATCAGCAGGTCGACGCCCTCGGAGCCGAGCCGGGCGAACCCGCCGAGGTCGGTGAGGCGGCCATCGAGGGGGAGCTGGTCCATCTTGAAGTCGCCGGTGTGCAGGACGATGCCCGCGGGCGTCCTCAGCGCGACGGCCAGCGCGTCGGGGATGGAGTGGTTGACCGCGAAGAACTCGCACTCGAACGGGCCGAACCGCCGCCGCGTCCCCTCGGCGACCTCGACCTTGACCGGCTGGATGCGGTGCTCGGTCAGCTTGCTCTCGATGAGGCCGAGCGTGAGCCGCGAGCCGACCAGCGGGATGTCGGCGCGCTCGCGCAGCAGGTAGGGCACGGCGCCGATGTGGTCCTCGTGGGCGTGCGTCAGGACGACGGCCTCGATGTCGTCCAGGCGGTCCCTGATGTAGGTGAAGTCGGGCAGGATCAGGTCGACGCCCGGCTGCTCGGGCTCGGGGAACAGCACACCGCAGTCGACCACCAGCAGCCGGCCGTCGAACTCGAACACCGCCATGTTGCGGCCGATCTCGCCGAGCCCTCCGAGCGCGACGATGCGCAGGCCGTTCTCCGGGAGCGCCGGAGGCGGCCCGAGCTCGGGATGCGGATGACTCATGCTCTACCCCCGTGTCCCACGGCCTGCCGCGCGCGCACGACTCCCTCGCCGAGCCGTCCGGCGCCTCGCGGGCCGCGTTCTCTGTTTCCGATTCTCAAACCCCTCTGTTCCTCCCCACCGCGCCGTCGCGCGGCCTGTAGCGGTCCCGCATGTCCCCGCCACTCGCGTCCGTCCGTCTCCCCTACGGGAGGGACGGGCGGACGCGCGGCGGTCACGTCATCGTGGCGCCCTTCACGGCCCTCGCGGACGCCTGCCCGGGCGTCAGCCGGGCAGCTTCACCCCGCCCGCGAGCAGGTCCTCCCTCAGGACGGCGATCTGTTCCGGGGTCGCGTCCACGAGCGGGAGCCGCACGGGGCCGGCGTCCCTGCCGAGCAGGCCGAGGGCCGCCTTCGCCATGATCACCCCTTGGGTGCGGGTCATGATGCCGGTCACCACGGGCAGCAGGCGCCGGTTGACGTCACGGGCGCCCTCGGCGTTGCCGGAGCGGAAGAGCCGGATCATGGACGCGAGCTCGGAGCCCACGACGTGGCCCACCACGCTGACGAACCCGACGGCCCCGGCCGCGAGCCAAGGCAGGTTGGAGGCGTCGTCACCGGAGTAGAACGTGAGCCCCGTGGCCGCCATCACCTGGGCGCCGGCGAACAGGTCGCCCTTGGCGTCCTTGACGGCGACGATGCGCGGGTGGTGGGCCAGGCGCAGCAGCGTCTCGGTGGCGATGGGCGTGCCCGTGCGCCCGGGGATGTCGTACAGCATCACCGGCAGGCCGGTCGCATCCGCGGCGGTCGTGAAGTGCCGGTACAGCCCCTCTTGAGGGGGCTTGTTGTAGTACGGCGTCACCAGCAGCAGGCCGTGGGCCCCCACGCGCTCGGCGGCCTTCGCCAACTCGACCGTGTGGCGGGTGTCGTTGGTGCCCACCCCGGCCACGACGGTCGCGCGGTCGCCGACGGCCTCCAGCACCAGGCGCAGGATCAGCTCTTTCTCCGCGTCGGTGGTGGTGGCGGACTCTCCGGTCGTGCCGCTCACGACCAGCCCGTCGTTGTCCTGCTCGTCGACGAGGTAGGTCGCCAGACGCTGGACGCCTTCGGCGTCGACGGCGCCGTCTGCGGCGAAGGGGGTGACCATGGCGGTCAGCAAGCGGCCGAAGGGCGCGTCGGAGGTTCCTGTTGGCGATGCCATAGACGGAACGGTACCCGGATCCGGCGGGATCGGTGGACCCCGCCACCCCGGATCCGCATGCGAGGAGCGTTCGGTGGGGCTTATATGGCTTCACCGGTAGTTGCCCGACTAGGCCGGGAGATGGATAGAGGCCGCCGATATGTGCTCGGGGGTACACACATCGACGACCTCTGTCCGTGTTATCGACGTGGCTTACGTGGGTGTTACACGACTCTGAGGAGAATTTTCCGGCGATCTTCGCGCGCCTCCCCGCACCCTCTGGCCGACCGCGTCTCCGCAGGTCCTGCCGGAGGTTCCCACGGAGGCCCGCGCGGCAGGTCGCCACGGCGGGCCCGGAGGGCGGGGCCGGTCGCGCACGGGCCCGCGCCGCCGTCCGGTGGCCGCGAGACGGCGTCCGTAAAGTTGGGACCCCAACCCGTCTCCATTACTCCCCGCTGTCTCCCGATTACGGCAAGATAAGAAAACGATCTCGCACGCCCCAGGGATGGACGGATGACTGGAAACGACCCGGTGTACCTCCGTGTTGTCGAAGAGTTGCGGGCGCAGATAGCCGACGGCACCCTGCCGCCCGGGGCGCCGATCCCGTCTCGCGCCCAGCTCACCCAGCGGTTCCGCGTCGGCGAGACCGCCGCCCGCCACGCGTTACGAGTACTGGCCGCCGAAGGGCTGATCATCGGCCGGGTCGGCTCCGGCCACTACGTCCGCGAGAAGTCCGTGCTCTATCCCCTCCAGCGTTCCCGCCACACCGACCACGACGCCCCGTTCGCCGCCGACATGCAGGCGGGCGGCCACCGCGCCACCTGGGACTGGCGCAGCGAGCCCGTCCGCGCCGGGCGCGAGATCGCCCGGCGCCTTCGGCTGGAGCCCGGCGACCCGGTGATCCGCACGCGCTACGTCTTCCGCGCCGAGGGCAAGCCGATGCAGCTCGCCACCTCCTACGAACCCGCCGAGCTCGGCAAGGGGCAGCCCGTCCCCGAAGAGGGCACGAACAACGGGCGCAAGAGCCTGCTGTCCCGCATGTCCGCCGCCGGTGTCAAGATCACCGACATCCGCGAGAGCGTCCACACCCGCGTCCCCCAGCCCACCGAGAGTGACCTGCTCGACCTCCCCACCGGCGTCCACATCCTCCACGTCGAGCGCACCCACTGGGCCGGCGACCGCCCCGTCGAGACCAGCGACATCGTCGTCCCCGGTGACCGCTTCCGCCTCGTCTACTCCGTCCCCCTCGGCGCCTGACCACCCACCATCCCCTTCACCACCTGACCGGCCCACCCCGCCACTCCCGGGTCCGCTTGTGGGGAGCTCCACCTTCCGCGCCCACGTGGCCCCTACCACCCGCCCCCACGGACCGGCTCCTCACGGCGCCGCGGCGGCGGGTCGGGACGTCGGCGAAGTCGGCGCCTCATACGGCGAAGCACCACGGGGCCCTTCGTGACCGGGCGGTATCGCGTACCAGGCCCGGCGGGACGCTGTGGGCGCGCTGTGCGGGGCTGGGAGGGGTTTTGAGGGGCGTGACATTCCTCGGGATGAGGGCGGGGGGATTCGCGGCCTGTGGAGGCGTTCAGGCGCGTGTGCGCTGGGTTGTGGCGACGCACAGCAGGACGGCGAGGGCTCCGGCGATCGTGGCGGCTTCCAGGCGCTCGCCGAGCAGGAGCCAGGCCCACAGCAGCGACAGGAGCGGCTGCACGAGCTGGGTCTGGCCCGCGCGGGCGATGCCGCCGGCGGCGAGCCCGGCGTACCAGGGGATGAATCCCAGGAACATCGACACCAGGGCCACGTAGGCGAACCCGGCCACCGACCCGGCCGTCGGGTGCGACGGCGTGACCACGGCGAGCACGAGCGTGACGGGGACCGATACCGGGGCCGCGATCACGAGAGCGTACGAGATGACCCGCCAGCCCGGGGTGTGCCGGGCCAGCCTGCCACCCTCGGTGTACCCGGCCGCCGCGCAGAGCAGGGCCGCGAGCAGCAGCAGGTCGGCGAAGGACGGGCGCCCGCCTCCCCGGCTGAGCGTGAACACCGTCACCGACACGGCCCCTGCGGCGCAGGCCACCCAGAACAGCGGGCGCGGCCGCTCCCCCGCGCGCAGGACGGCGCACACGGCGGTGGCGGCCGGGAGCAGCCCGATCACGACGGCGGCGTGCGACACGCTCGCCCCCGTGCCCAGCGCCAGCCCGCTGAACACCGGGAACCCGAAGACCACGCCGAGCCCGATGACCGCGTACGACCGCAGGTGGGCGCGCGGCGGGAGGAGCGGGGCCCCGGCCGCCACCAGGCAGACCCCCGCGACGAGCGCCGCGACGGCCGCCCTGCCGATGGCGACCAGGTAGGGATCGAACCCCCGCATCGCGAACTCGGTGGCCGGAAAGCTTCCGGAGAAGGCCAGCACCCCGAGCCCGGCGAGCGCCGTACCCCTCCAGACGCCCCCGCCGCGCGGCACGTCACGGACGACCGGACCACCCGCCCCACCGAGCCGCCGTCCGCCTCCGGCGTTCCCCGCCTCTTCAGGGCCACGGGGTGTCGCCTCTTCGGGGCCGCCCGGCGTCGCACGCCGTCGCTCCCGGGGATCGGGCGTCGCACGCCCCTTCTCCGCTGAACCCGGCTTTTCAGGCGATACCGCCGAGGGGACGATAGCGCTATTCTTGTCTCTCATGGATGACGATAGCAGTATCGCCCGGCTCGCGGGGCTGCTGCGGGACGAGGCCGCCCGGGTCGGGCCCGGCGGACGGTTGCCGTCCAGCCGGGAGCTGACGCGGCGGCACGGGGTCAGCCCCGTCACGGTCTCGCGGGCGCTCGCGGCGCTCGCCGCCGAGGGCCGGGTGGTCACGCGACCGGGCATCGGGGCCTTCGTCTCCGCCCCGCCCTCGGCGACGGCGGGCGACGGCACGGACGTGTCCTGGCAGACCGTGTCCCTCGGCGACAGGTCCGTGGACGACACGGCCGTCAGCGGCCTGCTCACCCCACCGCCCGAGGGGGTCATCCCGCTCACCGGCGGCTACCTGAACCCCGGCCTGCGCCCGTCCAAGGCCCTGGCCAACGCCGCCGCGCGCGCCGTGCGCCGCCCGGACGCCTGGGCGCTGCCCCCGCTGAACGGCCTCGCCGAGCTGCGCCGCTGGTTCGCCACCGAGGTCGGCGGCGGGGTCACCCAGGCGGACGTGCTGATCACCAGCGGCGGCCAGGCCGCGCTGACCCACGCCTTCCGCGCCCTCGCGGCCCCCGGCCAGGCGATGCTCGTCGAGACCCCGACCTACCCGGGCGCGCTCGCCTCGGCGCGGGCCGCCGGGCTACGCGCGGTCGCCGTGCCGATGGACCGCGACGGCGTGCGGCCGGAACTGCTGGCCGAGGCGTTCGCGGTCACCGGCGCGCGGGTCTTCTTCTGCCAGCCGACCGTGCACAACCCCACCGGCGCCGTGGTCCCGCCCGCGCGCCGCGAGCAGATCCTCGCCGTGGCGAGGGCCGCGGGCGCGTTCGTGATCGAGGACGACTACGCCCGCTACCTGACGACGGAGCCCGTGCCGCCGTCGCTCGTCACGCTGGACACCCACGGGACGGTCGTTCACGTCAACTCGCTCAGCAAGATCACCGCGCCGTCCATGCGGGTGGCCGCGGTCATCGCCCGGGGCCCGGCCGCGCGACGGCTCAGGGCCTCGCAAGTCGTCGAGTCGTTCTTCGTGGCCCGGCCGCTTCAGGAGACGGCGCTGGAGTTCCTGGGCTCGCCAGGCTGGCGCCGCCACCTGGCCGGGGTCGCGGCGGAGATCACGGTGCGGCGGGACGCACTGGCGTCGGCCCTGGCCCGCCACCTGCCGTCCGCCGTCGTCCGGCCGGTGCCGCAGGGCGGCCTGCACCTGTGGGTGCGGCTGCCGCGCGAGGTCGACGAGACCGCCCTGGTCGAGAGTGCGCAGCGCGCGGGGGTGCTGGTGAGCCCCGGCGCTATCTACCACCCCGCCGAGCCTCCGGGGCCGCACATCCGCGTGACGCACATCGCGGCGGCGCACGTCGCCGAGCTGACGGAGGGGGTCCGCCGCCTCGGCGCGGCCCTGGACGCCCACCTGTCCTGACCGTTCCGTCCCCTGCGCGAGTGCGCCTTCCCGGTCACCGGGCGGCACCATCCCGGCCCGGGGGGGTACGGGGCGCCTTCCCGGTCACCCGGCGGCACCATCCGGGCGCGGGAGTGCGGGGCGGGAAGGGGCCAGGGCGCTCGATACCAGGCGAAACCCTCTACTGGCTTACAGTGGTCACATGGACGCGCCGGCCGAACTGCTCCGCGACTTCGTGAACACCTACGACGTCCAGGGCGACACCGACGAGCTGGCCTCACCCGCCGAGCTCGCCATCTGGCTGCGGGAACGCGGGCTGATCTCCGAGGCGGACCGCGCCGTGGACGATGACTGGGCGCTGGCCGTCAACCTGCGCGAGGGCCTGCGCACCGCCCTGCGGCACGAGCACGCGCCCGACGCCACCCGCGACGCTCCGGCGCCCGGCCCCGTGGCAGATACTCGGGGGCCCGGCCCGGCGACCGAGACGCCGGCCTCCGGCCCGGTCGTGGAGGCCCCCGCGCCCGGCCCGGTGGCCGAGGCCGCGTCCACCCGGCTGGAGGCCGCGCTCGCGGCGCTCCCCCTGCGGATCACACTGGTGGACGGCGCGCCCGCTCCCGAACCGCTCGCCGAGGGCGCGGCGCGGGGGCTCGGGCTGATCGCGACGGCCGTCCTGCGGGCGCACGCCGACGGCTCGTGGCCGCGACTGAAGGTCTGCGCCGACAGCACCTGCCAGTGGGCGTTCATCGACTCCTCCAAGAACCGTTCGCGCGCGTGGTGCTCGATGCGGGTGTGCGGCAACCGCACCAAGACCCGCGCGTACCGCGCCCGCCGCCAGCAGAGCGCGCCGCGAGCGTCCTGAACCCGGCCCGCGAGCGCGTCGGGGCGGGGACGTTCACCGGGCCTGCCGTCCCGCTACGGCGCGGCAATCACCCGGCGTTCCCCGGGCAGGCGATCATCGGTGGCGGGTTCATGGTCGCCCGGTGGACCCGGATACGGTGTGGGGGCCGAGGAAAGGAGGCCTGCCGGTATGGCAGACGTGGGGGTACGGCCCGCGCGGCGTGAGGACGTCCCGGCGGTGACGGCCACCCAGATCAGGGCGTGGAAGAGCGGCTACGGCCGGTTCATGCCCGAGGAGCCGCTGGAGCAGATGACCGGGCCGTCGGCGCGGGAGCTGTGGAGCCGCCAGTGGGAGGAGGCCGTCGTGGCGCCGCCCTCGCCGCGCCACCGCCTCCTGGTCGCCGTCGAGACCGAAGACCTTCTGACCTCACTCGCCGAGAGCAGCGGCGAGCCCGGCGGGCAACTCGTGGTCGGGCTGGCCTCGCACGCCCCCGCCGAGGACCCGGACCTCGACCCGTCCACCACCGCCGAGCTGCTCACCCTGCTCGTCGACCCCGACCACACCCGCAGGGGCCACGGCAGCCGGCTGCTCAACGCCACCGTCGACCACCTGCGCGAGGACGGTTACGCCTCGGTCGTCACCTGGGTCTTCGCGGACGACCACGCACGGCTGGGCTTCCTGACCTCGGCAGGCTGGGCCCCGGACGAGGCCGAGCGCGTCCTGGACATGGGCCGCCCGGTGAAGATGATCCGCCTGGCCACGGACATCAGCTGATCACGCCCGTCCGCGCGGCGCTCAGGCGAGGCACCGTCGTACGACCCGGACGGTCATGAAATACCCTGCATAGGCGAATCCGGCCTGAAACGGGGTTCCCCGCCCGGCCGCGGACCGAATCGGTGGAAGAGGAAACGACGTTGGCGACACCCGCTCAATGGCTGGCGGGGGCACGACCCCGCACCCTCCCCGCGGCGGTGGTCCCCGTCGCCGTGGGCACGGGCGTGGCGGTCTCGTACGGCGCGGCGAGCTGGTGGCGGGCCGTGGTCGCGCTGCTGGTCGCGCTGATCCTCCAGGTCGGCGTGAACTACGCCAACGACTACAGCGACGGCGTGCGCGGCACCGACGAGGCGCGGGTGGGCCCGCTGCGGCTGGTCGGCTCGCGGGTGGCCTCGCCCCGCTCGGTGCTGCTGGCGGCCTTCGGGTGCTTCCTGGCGGCGGCCGTCGCGGGCCTGGCACTGGTCGTGGCCACCGGAGCGTGGTGGCTGCTGATCGTCGGGGCGCTGGCCATCGCCGCCGCCTGGTTCTACACCGGAGGCTCACGGCCGTACGGCTACCGGGCGCTCGGCGAGATCTCCGTGTTCGTGTTCTTCGGCCTGGTGGCCGTGGCCGGCACGACGTACGTCCAGATGGAACGGCTTCCGTGGCTCGCGGTCGCGGCGGCGGTGCCGGTCGGGCTGCTGGCCTGCGCGCTGCTGGTGGTGAACAACCTGCGCGACATCACCACCGACGGCCCCGCGGGCAAGCGCACGCTCGCGGTCGTGCTCGGCGACACCCGCACACGCGTGCTCTACGTCGCCTGCCTGCTGGTTCCGTTCATCGTCGCCCTGGCCCTGGCCTTCGTACGACCGTTCGCCGCGCTCACCGTGCTGGCGCTGCCGCTCGCCCTGGTGCCCGCCAAGGCCGTGCGGGACGGAGGGAACGGGCGGGCCCTGATCGCCACACTGCAACAGACCGGCCGCCTCCAACTCGCCTTCGGCCTGCTCTTCACGATCGGCCTCGCCCTATAGCCAAACCACTTGGGCCGCCGTAGCGAGGTCCTGGAGAAGATGAAACTGGAGGCCGCTGCGCCCGAGCATCCGAAACGACCCGTGACAATCCACCACCGGCCCTTTCGCTTGGCGCTACCCGGATTCGTCCAGGACGATCCTGGTAGCGCGGGTGGACGGGCAGGGCGGATGCGTCATTGCCTGGCCGTTGAACTCCTCCCCGGCCTGAAGGCCGGAGGTTCTCCCGTCGCGTCGCGGTCAAGCGGCGCGCGGGGGTTGACGCTTCGCAGACCGGGCAGCCCCGAGGTCTCCACGTCCTGACACCACAGTTCCTGCGGCGTTGCGAATGTTGATCGCGGCGTTGGTGTCGGCGTGGCCGGTCCACCCGCATCCGGGGTCGGCACAGGAGAACCGGGTGCCGTCACGGGAGGCCGCATCGCGGTGCCCGCACCGGTGGCAGGTCTGCGAGGTGCCCGGGGCGGGCACCTTCACCACCAGCCCGCCGCGATCACGGGTCTTGTACTCCAGCAG
>NZ_JBFBCI010000031.1:0-94993 GCF_040683095.1 Sphaerisporangium sp. NPDC051017 | reverse complement strand
AGGTTCTGCGGTCACGCTGAGTACTGTTTCAGCCGCTCTCCGGCGTTGCCCGGTGAATGCCTAAAACAGTCCAGTAGTTTAATTTCCCCTTAGTAAGCCTTGCGCTTTCCTGGGCGCCGCCCTCAGTATGGCCTGGGAACGGCGGAGCTGTGGGCTTCTTCTGGAGAGCTGCCCGGGAGGCATGGGCTTTGCAGGGGAAGTCTGTAGAGAAAGTCCCGTAAATAGGCGGAGTCCGTCAGGTGCTACGAACACCGGACGGACTCCTTGAAACGGACACTGGAGGTCCGATCCCGTGGTGAATTTTACAAGAGTTATCCGAGTCATTCGGGTGCGCTTCGAGGCTGAGCGGCCGCCTACGCCCATGGGGTGCCGGTGGTGTGGCGGTTCGCCGTACGCTCACGATGGCCGCTGCCTTCCTCATCGCGATCTGCATGGGTACGAGCCGCCGACCGAGGGGCAGTTTCGGGCGCGGCTCGCCGAGTGGTGGCGTCTGGGGCTCTCGCGCCGTGCGCCCGCATCGGCTTCCGTACGTTCGCCGCGTGGGGCGTCGGCTGCGACGGCGCGGCTCTCGGTGGCGCAGGTCAGGGACCGCGCCCAGTTCGCCGCGTCGGCGACCGCCGGACCGGGAACCCCGTACGGGCAGGGCCGACCTCCGGATGACCGCTCCCTGCCCGGCGGGCATGAGGCGTACTCCTACGAGACGCGCATCCGACGGGCGGCGTGAGTGGGCGGCACCGCAGGGGAGCGGCGGTCACCCCTGTGGTTCGGCGGGAGTGGGGCACGGCGCAGCGGGCGGCGGCGGCCCGGCTGGACCGGTCGGAATCCCAGTGGCTGGTGATGTACGGCGTGGGCGCGCGGCGCTTCTACGCCATCGCGATCGGTCAGGTCCCGCGACCGCACATGGTGGAGGCACGCACCGTGGAGGAGTTGCGCGAGCTCATCCGTGACGCCGAGACCGCCATGCCGTCGCCGCGCACCGCCGCCTCACATCACTCATCCCCCCGTCTCCAGCGAGGAGTTTCAATGATCGGCACCGGCAGTCCCGATGGCCTCCGTACCGTGTGCTGGGATCTGCCCTGCGAACCCGCGATCGTCGGCCAGGCGCGGCGGATGGTGCGCGACACCTGTAACCGCTGGGCCTTGCCCGCGGAGCTGGCCGACGACCTGGTACTCGTCGTGAGCGAGCTGGTCGGCAACGCCGTCGTGTACGGCCGCCCGCCGGTACGCCTCTCCCTCTGGTCGACGGAAGAAGACCTGTGCGTACGGGTCACCGACCATGGCCCAGAAGACCCAAGGCGGCTCGAACTCAGCCTGGAGGCCATTCATGGCCGAGGACTGACGATCGTGGAAACGCTCGCGGACCGGTGGGGTGTGGTGCACACGTCGGACGACGGCAAGACGGTCTGGGCCGCATGGCGTTGGCCCTCGCGCCGACCGGACGCGGTCCGAAGTGCGGGTCTCACCACCATGATCCCGCGACCTCGTGGTGAAGATGATCCGCCCGGCTCGACGTGGAGTGGATCATGCTCGCTCCAGCGGCCTCCAGATGAGGGCAACGAGTACGAGGCGCCGCCGGCGATGTCCCAGGTCAGTCGAAGGTGAGTTGTTCGGTGCGGCGGGGCATGAGGAACAGGGCGCCGACGCCGAGGACGGCGACCACGGTGACGGCGAGGAACACGTGGTGGGATGCGTCGTACAGGGCTTGGCGGACGTAGTTCGCCGCGGCCGAGCGGGCGCCGGCGCCCTGGCTGCCGAGGACGAGGGCGGTCGCGTCCAGGCTCTTCGGCAGTTGGCCCGCCAGGGCGGCCGGCGGGTGGGAGAGGCGGCTGTCCAGGGTGGAGTTGGAGATCGCCCCCAGGACGGCCGCGCCCACGGAACTGCCGATGGACCGGCAGAACATGTTGGTCGCGGTGACGACGCCGCGCCGCTCCCAGCCGACCACCGACTGGACGGCGACGATCGACGGGCTGGACATGAGCCCGAGCCCGGCGCCGACGACGAAGCAGGCCGCGGCGACCTGCCACAGCGGCGCGCTGGGGCCGATGAACGCGCACATCACCGCGCCGGCCAGGGCGAAGCCGCCGCCGATGAGCGCGGTGTCGCGGAAGCCGATGCGCATGTAGAGGCGTCCGGAGAGGGCGGCGGCGAGGGGCCAGCCGACGCTGAGCGCGGCGACGACGAAGCCGGCGAGCAGCGCGCCGGTGCCGAGGACGCCCTCGGCGAACGTCGGCACGTACGAGGTGAGGCCGATCATGAGTGCGCCGACGGTCAGGCCGACGAGGTTGCCGCCGATGAGGACGCGGCGGCGGAGCACCCACAGCGGCAGGATCGGCTCGGCGGCCCTGCGTTCCACCAGCAGGAACGCGACGATCAGCACGACTCCGGCCGCGAAGATGAGCAGGCTGGGGGTGGAGGCCCAGGCCCAGGCGACGCCGCCTTCGAGCAGGCCGAGGATGAACAGGGAGGATCCGGCGGTGAGGAGGGCGGCGCCGAGGTAGTCGATGCGGTGGGTGCTGCGCTCGACGCGCTCCTTGAAGCGGGTGGCGAGGGCCCAGACGGCGATGGCGCCGAGCGGCAGATTGAGGAAGAAGATCCAGCGCCAGCTCACATACTCGGAGAACACGCCGCCGAGGGTCGGGCCGATCACCGCGGAGACGCCCCAGACGCTGGCCACGTACCCCTGGACGCGGGCGCGTTCCTCGACCGAGTACAGGTCGCCCACCATGGTGATGCTCATCGGCTGGACGGCCCCGGCGCCGATGCCCTGTAACGCGCGGAACACGATGAGCGCCGGCATGCTCCACGCGAACCCGCACAGGACGGACCCGAGGAGGAACGCGGCGATGCCGAAGAACATGATGGGCTTGCGCCCGAAGATGTCGGCGAGCTTGCCGTACAGCGGCACGGTGACGGCCTGCGTGAGCAGGTAGATCGAGAACAGCCACGGGAACTGGGAGAACCCGCCGAGGTCGCTGACCACGGAGGGGACGGCTGTGGCGATGATCGTGCTGTCGAGCGCGACGAGCGCCGTGCACAGCATGATCGCCGCGAGGACCGGACCGCGCTCGGACCTGAGCCCGATGCCCTGGGATGTCGTCGTTGTCGTCACGTGGGAAGTGCTCCTTACCGTTCGGCGCCGACACCGGGGCGGGCTCGTCCTCCGCGATCCTGAGTCCCCTCCGGAAACCTCGAACCGTCGCTACGCGCAGTACATTCCCATCTGTCCCGAGTATCGCAATCTGTGAGGGAAGTGGAGCGGACAGCAGGGGGACGGCAGGGCGGACACAAGGACAGGGGCGAGCAAAAGGAAAAGGGTGCGGCCGGTGGGCCGCACCCTTTCTCATGGAACGTGCGAGATCAGCAGCTCAGGTTGTTGCCGGGGGCCACGCCGAGGATCTGGGTGAACCTCTGGTAGGCGTTGACCCGGCTCTGGACCTGCGCCGGGTTGCGGCCGTTGCACTCCAGCGAGCCGTTGATGCTGCGGATCGTCTCGCCGAAGCCGGCCCCGTTGACCATCGCGTTGTGCGGGGTCATCGTGCCGGGGCCGTTCTGCGTCATCCAGTACCAGATGCCGGTCTTCCAGGCGATCGAGGCATCGTTCTGCACCAGGTAGGGGTTGCGGAGCAGGTCGATGCCGAGCGCGTCGCCCGCGGCCTTGTAGTTGAAGTTCCAGCTCAGCTGGATCGGGCCGCGGCCGTAGTACGCGGCCTGGCCGGCCGGGCAGCCGTAGGGCTGGTTGTAGTCGCAGTAGTGCGGGTAGTTCGCCGTGTTCTGCTCGACGATGTAGACCAGCCCGCCGGTCTCGTGGTTCACGTTGGCCAGGAACGCCGCCGCCTCCTGCTTGCGGACGGTGTCGCTGCCGGTCTTGGCGAACGCCGAATAGGAGCTGAGCGCCGCGACGAGGCCGTTGTAGGTGTAGAACGAGTTCCGGCTCGGGAACATCTGGTTGAACTGGGCCTCGCTCACCACGAACTCTCCGCCGCCGCCGGGGGGCGGGCCGCCGTTGCAGGTGTACGGCGACCAGAACCACGTGCTGATCGTCGGGTCGTAGCCCGGGTTGTCATGGGTGGCCTGGTAGTACAGCCCGTTGGTGTACTTGACGATGTCGCCGGTGACGTAGTTGCGGCCGGCGACCCAGTTCGGGTAGTTGCACGATCCGCCGGGATCGCCGCCGCCTCCCGTGCAGGTGCCCTGGTCGGCCCAGACGTCGGCGTTGCCGGGCGTCTCGTTCTGCGTCCACCACTTGGCCTGCCAGTTGTGGCTGTTGTAGGACGCGGTCATCCCGCCGGTGTAGACCTGGGAGGACGACCAGGGGGTGGCGCACGCAGCCGCGGACGCCGGCGACATCGGCAGGATGACGGCCAATGCCCCCGCCACCACCAGCGCGACGAAGGTCGCCACAAAGCGTAGTCTTGACACTTGATCACTCCTTGGCGCGGTCTCCGTGGTTCCGCGCTTGTTGAGAACAGGACTGATCCCGGTCACGACCCCCCATACCTCTCTTCGAGGTATCAGTCGCAGGACTGAGGCAAATCAACCGGATCCTCTGACAATCGTCAAGATCTGGCAAAGCCCATTGTGAGTGAACTTTCTCCGCATTTCGCTCTATCGGAAATATTCCGGGCATGTCGAAGCGGCCGCCTCGCGCGAGCGGGACGGCCGTGATCGGAATCGGTCAGATCATCACATGCGCGTCGGGGTGGCCCACGAAGCAGAACTGGGCGTTTCTGGTGAGCTTGTAGTCCTGCGCCTTCCACGTGTGGGCCGAGGCGTCGGCGCCGCGCATGTAGACGAAGTTGAAGCGGTCCGCCGAGTAGATGCGGACGCCGTCCTCCTTGAGGCGGCGCACGAGCCGCGTGTCCTCGCCCGCGTTGACCGCCTCGAACGCGTACGACCGCATCAGGCCGGCCGTGGCGAGGATCGTGGCGCCCTGCACCAGATGGGCGTACCGGTGCTCCAGGCCGGGCAGGCGCATCACGGTCGTGTTGGTGGCGGGGAAGTAGGTGTAGTGGGCGCCCTTGCCGACCATCTCGGCGTCGGCGTAGTCGAAGGCCCGCAGCAGGTCCGACAGGTAGTGCGTGCCGTACAGGTTGTCGTCGTCCATCTTGGCGATGTAGTCGCCCTCGGCCTGGGCGATGCCGAGGTTCAGCACCTCGCCGAGGGTGAGCGCGGGGGCGGCGGTGAGCACCTTGACGGCGGGCACCCCGGCGGCCAGCGCCTTGTCGCGGACGACGGCGGGGTCGATGTCGAGGCCGTGCAGGACGAGGATCAGCTCCAGGTCGCGGTGGCGCTGCCGGGCGACCTGGGCGATGGCGTGCTCGATCTGGCCCGCGCGGTTGGTGGGCAGCACGACCGAGACGCTCTTGCTGCGCACGGGCACCGGCTGGCCGAGCGCGGCGAGGATCTGGTCGACGCGGTGGCTGAAGAGGTGCTTGTCGAAGACCTCGCGCATGGCGAGGTGGGCCTGCCGGGCGCGCAACTCGGGGCTGTTGATGAAGTAGAGCGCCTGGTTGTACGCCTCTTCCTGGGTGTGCGCGATCGGGATCAGCGTGCCGAAGGTCTCCTCGACGGCGCGCGACCAGCCGGACAGCACGGTGGTGGAACAGGCCGACAGCTCGAAGACCCGCCGCGCGCACATGGTGGGCGAGTCGATCACCGAGTTGACGTTCAGGAAGACCTTGTACATCTTGTACGCGGCCAGCATCTGCTCGTACGGCAGCTCGCCGACGATGTGCGGGCGGTACTCGGCGGGCCAGGCGTACTTGTCGCCGGCCTTGTCGTTGCGGGCGAAGATGTGCAGGCCGAGCTCGCGCGTCGGCGCGATGACGGTCTCCATCTGCTCGCGCCGCTCGGGGTGCTTGTCGCGGAAGTACATGCCCGCGAACACGACGTCGTACGGGCGGCCCTGCTTGGTCTGGACGGGGTTGTGCACGCGAGGCTGGGCGGCGAACTGCAGCACGTCCACCCGGTCATGTCCCAATATTTCGCGATACTTCGCCAGCATGTCGCCGTCGCACGTGTACACGAGGTCGAACAGCTTGGCCGTGTCGATGAAGAAGTCGAAGTTCGGCGGGTCCTCCTTGTTCCAGAAGACCGTGGGGATGCCCTGCTCGCGGCACCAGGCCACCAGGTCGCGCAACTCCTGCTTGGGCGCGTTCGTCCCGGTCATCTGGTAGCGCCAGCGTCCCTGGTTGCCATGCCAGGCCGACTCGCAGAACAGGATGTCCGGCCGCTTCTCGGCGAAGACCTCGGGCCAGTCCGTGAGGCCGAACTCGATCTGGTCCCATTCGTACTTGAACGCCATCCGCGAGAAGTCGTCCAGGATGACGGCGACCTTCAGATCCGGACGGCTGATCGGACCCTCGGGCCAGGCCAGGTTCGGGATCTTGACCTCGGGGGCGTGCGCGAGCCGGGCGTCGATGGCGGCGGCGCTCGCGGTGACCGTCGCGGGCGCCTTGGGGGCCTTCTTGGACTTCAGCGCCTTGGACAGGTCGCCGGGCAGGCGCACGAGCTTGGACGGGCGCTTGGCGCCGGCGAGGGCGGTGCTCACCCGGTACGGGCGCTGCGCCTTGGTGGCCGAGAGCTGCCACTGGGCGTACTCGGCGCGCGCCTCGGCCGTGGAGAGCCTGCGCTCCAGGTCGCGGATGCGCTCCTCGTACCGCTCGACGACCTTGCGCTCCTCGGGGAGCCAGTTCGCCGCTCCGAGACGCTGAAAACGCGGATCGTCCGGATTTACCTGGTCACTCTCGGCCATGGCCCGACTTGCCCCCTATATCCGAACTCCGCGAGCACCCCCGGGCGGCCGCCGCCGTGGACGAGTCGCCCAGGAATGTCCGATCGTACGACGTCCGCCGCCCGAAGACGGTTGACTCCGGCAACAACTCCCAGATCAGGACGTGACAGGCGGAACGCCCTGCGACGCGGGCGAGAGGTTGTCCCCGCGCAGCCAGGCCTCGATCACGCGGGCGATCCGCGGCCCCGCGGCCCCGTCCCACAGCGGCGGAAGCTCCCCGCTCGGGGTCGCCGCGCCGTCGGCCAGCGCCTTGGACGCCTCCGCGGGCAGCGAGGCCGGCGTGACCAGGCGGTTGGTGCCGTGCGTGATGGTGATCGGCCGCTCGGTGTTGGCCCGGACGGTCAGGCAGGGGACGCCCAGCATGGTCGTCTCCTCCTGCACGCCGCCGGAGTCGGTCACGACCAGCGCCGCGCCGCGCACCACGGACAGGAAGTCGACGTAGCCGAGCGGGTCGATGATCGAGAGGTTCTCGCCGGTCACCAGGCCCGCCTCGGCCAGGCGCGTGCGGCCGCGCGGGTGCAGCGGCACGACGACGGGCACCTGCTCGGCGACCGCCAGCACTGCCTCGACCAGCTCGCGCGCCGACTCGGGGTCGTCCACGTTGGCCGGGCGGTGCAGGGTGGCGACCGCGTACCGCTCGGGCAGGCCGAGCCGCGCCTTCACCGGCTCGGGGTCGAGCCGGGGCAGTGCCGAGAACAGGCTGTCGATCATCGGGTTGCCGACCAGGTGCACCTTGCTCGCGGGCACGCCCTCGCCGGCGAGGTGCGACAGCCCGTCCGGGCTGGTCACCAGCAGGATGTCGGCGAGTGCGTCGGTGACGACCCGGTTGACCTCCTCGGGCATCTCACGGTCGAAGGACCGCAGGCCCGCCTCGACGTGCGCCGTCGGGACGTGCAGCTTCGCGCACACGAGGATCGCCGCCAGCGTGGAGTTGACGTCGCCGTACACCACGACCAGGTCGGGGCCGTGGCGCTCGACGACTTCCTCCAAGCCCGTGAGCAGCGCCGCCGTCTGCCGCGCGTGGCTCCCGGAGCCCACGGCGAGGTTGGCGATCGGCTCGGGCAGGCCGAGGTCGGCGAAGAAGACGTCCGACATCAGCGCGTCGTAGTGCTGCCCGGTGTGGACGATGGCCTGCCGGATCCCGAGGTCGGCGAGGCCGCGCACGACAGGGGCCGCTTTCACGAAGTTGGGACGAGCGCCCAGCACATGCAGAACGAGGGGATTTTCCCTCATTGACCTCGCCTTTCAGCCGGATACCGGTCATGTCAGCCTCAGGTGGGCTAAGCGTTGCCTATGGTACGGTCACGGCGTGGTTTCCGAGGCCAGCCGGCCCGAGAAGGTATCCCCGAAGTCGGCTCGTGCCGGCCTGCGCGGCTTCCTCAAGGGCTTCGTCCAGCATCCGGTGATCGTCTCTCGCGTTCTCGTCACCAGGGTCAAATCCGACCCCATGCGTGTGGCGCAGGCCGCGGCGGACGCCATGCCGTCACGCCTGCGTCCCGCCGTCGGCCGGGTCGCGTGGCCGGTGGCGCGCGTCGTCAAGGTCACGGCCCGCAAGATCGCCCGCCGCATGGCGGACGGCCCGCTGGACGCGGCCAAGGCCGAGTTCGAGCGCGGGCGCATGACCCAGGCGATCGACGTCCTGCAGCCGCACGCGCGCTGGCCGTTCATCCGCCGCAGGATCGCCTACTACGAGGGCGAGAAGGGCGCGATCAGCCCCAACCCGATCCCGCCGAAGTCCAAGGTGATCGTCGGCGAGCGCGTCCAGGGCCGCGTCCTGCACTGCGTCACCAACGCGCTGCCGTACACCCAGGCCGGGTACACCGTCCGCACCCACCGCATCGTCACCGCGCAGCGCGCCGCCGGGCTCGACCCGCACGTCGTGACGAGCTGGGGCTGGCCGATGCTCCAGGGCCACGCCGACGCCGAGCCGTACGAGGAGATCGACGGCGTCCCCTACCACCGGCTGCTGCCGAGCGGCGAGGTGCCGTTCGAGAGCCGCGGCCGCATGATCCGCGGCGCCGGCGAGGTGACCGAGCTGGTCAGGACGCTGCGCCCGCAGGTGCTGCACGCCGCGACCGACCACCGCAACGGCTCGGTGGCGCTGGCCGCGCGCGAGCGCACCGGCACGCCGTTCGTGTACGAGGTGCGCGGGTTCCTGGAGGAGACCTGGGCCTCGCGCGACGCGGCGCGGATCGGCAGCGAGCGTCACCTGCTCCAGCGCGACCGCGAGGCGCACATCATGCGCTCCGCCGACGCGGTGGTGACGCTCGCCGAGACGATGGCGGCCGAGATCGTCGAGCGCGGCGTCCCCCGGGAGCGGATCTTCCTCGCCCCGAACGCCGTGGACGACGCGCTGCTCACCGCCGACTACGACGGCGAGGCGTTCCGCGCCGCGTACGGCATCAAGCCGGGCGAGGTCGTCGCCGGGTCGGTGTCCAGCATCGTCGGGTACGAGGGGTTCGCGACCCTGCTGTCGGCCGCCGCGCTGCTGCGCGACGCCGGCACCCCCGTGCGCGTGCTGATCGTCGGCGACGGCGCCGAGCGGCCGGCGCTGCTCGCGCAGGTCGAGAAGCTCGGCCTCGGCGACCTGGCGATCCTGCCCGGCCGGGTCGGCCCGGAGGAGGCGCTCCAGGCGCAGGCGGCGATCGACATCTTCGTCTGCCCCCGCGACGACCTGCGGGTGACGCGGCTGGTGACCCCGCTGAAGCCGGTCGAGGCCATGGCCCTCGGCAAGCCGGTCGTGCTCAGCGACCTTCCGGCGCTCTCGGAGCTGGTCGGGTCGGACGGCGCGGGCCTGCTGGTCGCGCCCGGCGATCCGTCCCAGCTCGCCAAGGCCCTCGCCGGGCTGCGGGACGACCCGGTGCGCCGCGCCGAAATGGGCGAGGCGGGCCGCGCGGAGGTCGCCGCCAAACGCACCTGGGGCCGGGTCGCGGAGATGTACCGGGGCCTTTACACGTCGCTGGCCCGGTGACTTTCTCCTCATGAACGGCCGGATTGCAGTGCTTCCTTACGCGTTCAATCGCATTAGACGTGATCTGCGCGGAGTTGAGATAGCCTTTGCCACCATGCAGCGTTGTTTCGGACTTCCACAGGGTGCGTCGTGAGCGGATACCATCTCGCGGTCATCGGCCTGGGATACGTCGGCATGCCGTTGGCCAAGGAGGCCTCGGCCGCCGGCCTGCGCGTGGTCGGTCTGGACATCGACCAGCGCAAGGTCGACGCCCTGAACTCCGGCCACTCCTACATCGATGACCTGAGCGACCACGACCTGGACTCCATGCTGGCGGCCGGTTTCACGGCCACGCTGGACCAGGCGGTGCTCGCGGCCAGCGAAACCATCGTGATCTGCGTTCCGACCCCCCTGGACGAGGACCACCGGCCGGACCTTTCGGCCGTGCGCGGCGCTGTCGAGTCCGTGGGACGCTACCTCCAGCGGGGTACGCTGGTCGTCCTGGAGTCGACCACCTACCCCGGCACCACCGACGAGGTCGTCCGTCCCATCCTGGAGGACGCCTCCGGCCTCACCGCCGGGGTCGACTTCCACCTCGCCTTCTCGCCGGAGCGCATCGACCCGGGCAACGCGAAGTACGGCCTGCGCAACACGCCGAAGGTCGTCGGCGGGTACACGCCCGGGTGCCGCGACCGCGCCGCCGCGTTCTACGCGCGGTTCATCGAGCAGGTCGTGACGGTGAGCGGCACCCGCGAGGCCGAGATGGCCAAGCTGCTGGAGAACACCTACCGGCACGTCAACATCGCCCTCGTCAACGAGATGGCGATCTTCTGCGACGAGCTGGGCGTGAACCTCTGGGAGTCCATCGAGGCGGCCGCGACCAAGCCGTTCGGGTTCCAGAAGTTCCTGCCGGGGCCGGGCGTCGGCGGGCACTGCATCCCGGTCGACCCGTCCTACCTCTCGCACGCCGTGCGCAAGCTGGGCTACCCGTTCCGGTTCGTCGAGCTGGCGCAGGAGATCAACGAGCGCATGCCGCAGTACGTCGTGGCCCGCGTCACGCGCCTGCTGAACCGCGCCAAGAAGGCGGTCAACGGTTCCACGGTCCTGCTGCTGGGTGTGACGTACAAGCCGGACATCGCCGACGAGCGTGAGACCCCGGCCGTCCCCATCGCCCGGGTGTTCCGCGAGCTCGGCGCCGAGCTGGTCTTCGCCGACCCCTACGTCAAGCAGTGGACGGTCGACGGCGCCGAGGTGCCGCGCGTGGACGATCTGGCGGAGGCGGTGGCGAGCGCGGACGTGACCGTCCTGCTTCAGCAGCACTCCGCGTTCGACCTGGAAATGGTGGAGAAACGAGCGCTGCTACTTCTCGACACCCGGGGCGTCCTCTCCGAGGGCGATCGCGTCGAGCGGCTCTGACGAGCGGAGGGTCGACGCGTGCACGTGCTTGTCATGACGGTGGTCCACCACCCGGAGGACGCCCGCATTCTGCATAGGCAGATCCGGGCGCTCGTGGACGCCGGTCATGAGGTCACGTACGCGGCCCCCTACACCGCGCGCGGTGTCGTGCCGCGCTCGTGGGTGACGGGGGTGGACCTGCCGCGCGCCGCCGAGCGCAAGCGGTTCACGGCCGTGCGGGCCGCGCGCCGGCTGTTCAAGAGCCTGCGCAAGCAGGTCGACCTGGTGCTCATCCACGACCCCGAGCTGATGCTGGCGGTCGCGGGCGTGCGCCGTCGGCCGCCGGTGGTGTGGGACGTCCACGAGGACACCCCGGCCACGCTGTCGCTGAAACCATGGCTGCCCTCCTTCCTGCGCCCGCCGGTGCGCTTCCTCGCCCGGCTGCTGGAGGGGACGGCAGAGCGCCACCTGCACCTGCTGCTGGCCGAGACCGCCTACGCCGGGCGGTTCCGCCAGGCCCACCTGGTGGTGCCGAACGAGACCTGGGTGCCCGACCACGTCAGCGAGCCGTCGGACGACCGCGTCGTCTACCTCGGCTGGCTGTCGGAGGCGCGGGGCGTGCACGAGGCCGTCGAGGTGGGCCGGATGCTCCAGCCGCACCGCGTCGTCGTCGAGCTGATCGGGTACGCCGACCCGCAGAGCCGGCCGATCCTGAACAAGGCCGTGGCCGAGGGCGTGCTGGAGTGGCGCGACTTCATGCCCAACGACGAGGCGCTGAAGCGGCTCGACGGCGCGCTCGCCGGACTGTCGCTGCTGCACGACGAGCCGAACTACCGGCACTCCATGCCGACGAAGATCGTCGAGTACATGGCGCACGGCATCCCGGTGATCACCACGCCGTCCCCGCGGGCCGTCGAGCTGGTGGAGCGCTACCAGAGCGGCGTCGTCGTGCCCTGGCGCGACCCGCAGGCCGTCGTCCGGGCGGTGCTGCACCTGCGCAACGACCCGGGCGCGCGCCTGGCCGCGGGCGCGCGCGGATACGCCGCCGCCCGCGCCAACCACCACTGGCCGAACTCGGCCCGCAGGTTCGTCAACCAGCTCGAAGCCTGGGCAGGCGTGACCCCGTCACGGTGACGATCTTTTATCGGGGCCACATTGAAGAAACGGTAATGTCCTGAAGGTGCGCGGCCTCCTCATGCTCCTAGGAGCGATTCTGCTGACGGTCGTCGCGGCACTGGTCCTCGTCCTGCCCGACTCCAACCTGGACGGCCCGCGCAACGGCGCACAGACCGCCGCGACGCCGAACGGGACGCCCAAGCCGGCGAGCCCGACCCCGGCGACCAGCGTGTTCAGCGACCCCTGCGGCACCTTCGACACCACCAGCCCGACCCCCTACGCCGTCACGGGCTACTGGCTGGTGCCCACCTCCGACCACTGCACCTGGCGCAGCCAGCTCCAGGCCATCCACCGCGTCGGCGGCGACACCGTCGTGCGCCTCGGCTTCGGCCTGCAGCCCCGCTCCGTGGACCAGGACGGGCGCGTGCTGGACGCCGCCGGAGCCGCGCCCGACCCGCGCTACGCGCCGTGCGTGGAGAACGGCATGACGTGCGTGCAGGCCGCCGAGTCCGCGCTGAAGGCCCTCAATCCCGGCAACCGCATCAGCTGGACCTACGTCTACCGGACCGACGAGGCGTTCGGCCCCGGCCTGTTCCGCTGCCCGCGGATGGAGCACACGATCGCGATCGGCAAGGACGTGTACTACCGCGTCATCGCCCCCGACGACGGCTCGGACGACCCGACGTGCGACTTCACCTCCAAGGGGCGCGGATACCACCTCATCCTCGTCGACGGGGCCGCGCAGGACAGCCTGACCGAGATCCTGGACCTCGCCGACCGCTTCGCGATGAAGGTCTACCCGGCGCTGCCCGTGGCCCCGCGCGACCGCCGGGAGACCACCCGCGCCGACCCCCGGCACATCGGGACGCTCACCACCCTGACCCGCCGCATCCTCCAGGACTACGGCGACCGCTTCCTGAACCGCGACTCGCTAGGCGGGGTCTACCAGCCCTTCGAGCTCCAGCTCAGGGACTGGCCCGACCCGTCCAAGGTGCCGACCCTGCGCGTGTACGCCGAGCAGCACGACATCGTCCAGCAGGAGCTGCCCGGCAAGCAGATCCTCGTCAGCCCGTACCTCGACGCGCGCAAAGGCAAGAGCTTCACCTCGACCCCCGAGCAGGTCAAGCAGGGCTTCAAGGCGCTCGCCCGCACGGGCGTCGGCATCGTCGCCCCGCAGGACAGCCGGGGCACCGGCAAGGTGGGCCTGTTCTGGCCCGGAGGCAGGGCCCAGCCCGTGGACGACCGCCTCAAACCGGTCGTGGGCAACGTGTCGTACGGCGACGCGTACTACGGCTCCACGCGGGACTACTACCGCGCGATGGCCGAGGCGCTGGCCGAGCTGCGCACCGAGGGAGTGAACGTCCAGCTCTGGGCCAACGTCGAGGCGTTCGAGCCCGTCGGCGACGGCGCCTGCGAGCCCGGGGGCAAGCGGGGCGTCACGGACAAGCAGCGCCTGGACGCGGCGGTCGCCTTCGCGGGCCCGTACGTGTCGAAGATCATCTCCTACAAGTGGAGCAGCTTCTTCACCTGCGGGTCGCCGACGCTGGCCGAGCAGGTGGCGCGGGACTGGGACCGGCCGATCCCGATCCAGGCCATCCCGGTCGCGCGGGGCATCCAGAACGGGGTCGAGGTGCGCGGCTACAACCTCGCCCGCGGCACGGTCACGCTGAGCTGGCCCGGCGCCGAGGAACCGCGCAGCGTGGACTCCGCAGAGGTCGGCTGGTCGGACACCACGCCCATTCCCGGCCTTCCCGGCGGCGTGCAGCGGCTGTGGGTGCCGGTCGACTGGGGGGCGGTCCCCTCCGGCGCGTGGATCAGGATCGACGTGACCTCTCCGGACGGGCGGCGCGGCAACGCGCCCATCTACCTCAACCGCGGCACGTGACGGCCTGAGGACCGGCCGTCTCGGTGTAACGTGCGTGCCATGGTCCCGCGCATACCCGTCAGCGTGGATCTCGTCGTCCTCACCGTGCGCTGCCAGCAACTCAGCGCGCTCGTGTGGCGCCGCGATCGCCCCCCGTACCAAGGGTGCTGGGCGCTGTCGGGCGGGTTCATCCAGTTGGAGGAGGACCTGCCGGCCGCCGCGTCCCGCGTGCTCGCCGAGCGCGCCGGGCTGCCCGGGGCGCCCGTCCACCTCGAACAGCTTCGCACCTACGGCTACCCGGACCGCGACCCGCGCCAGCGCGTCGTCAGCGTCGCCTACCTGGGCCTCGCCCCCGACCTGCCCGCGCCGACCGAGGCGCACATGAGCTGGCAGCCGGTGTCCTCGCTGGAGACCATGGCCTTCGACCACCGCCGCATCATGCTCGACGGCATCGAGCGCGCCGGGGCCAAGCTGGAGTACACCTCGCTGGGCGCGGCGTTCTGCCCGGAGGAGTTCACGGTGGCCGACCTGCGGCGGGTGTACGAGATCGTCTGGGGGCGCCCCCTGGACCCGCGCAACTTCCACCGCAAGGTCACCAAGGCCGACGGCTTCCTGCTGCCCACAGGGCGTACGACGACGCGCGACGGCGGCCGGCCCGCGATGCTGTACCGCCGGGGGCCCGCCGAGTTGCTGCACCCGCCGATGCTGCGCCTGGCGGGCTAGGGTCCCTGTCCGGCCCGGGGTGCGGTTGGGGTGTCTCGGCCGACGCCCGGATCCTGGCGGGTCGTAGGGTAATCACATGCCGCGTTTCCGCCAGATTCTTGATGACCTGCCCGCTTACCGGGCGGGGAAGGCCGTGGTGTCCGCCGACGGCCGATCGTTCAAGCTGTCCTCCAACGAGTCCCCGTACGACCCGCTGCCGTCCGTGGTCGAGGCCATCGCCGCCGCCGCGCGCGAGGTCCACCGCTATCCCGACCCGGCGTGCGTACGGCTCACCGAGGCCCTGGCTGCGCGGTTCGGCGTCCCGCAGGAGCACATCGCGCTCGGCGCCGGGTCCGTGACGGTCGCCCAGCAGCTCTTCGAGACGGTGAGCGACCCCGGCGCCGAGGTGATCTACGCCTGGCGCTCGTTCGAGGCGTACCCGCTGCTCGCCGACCTCGCGGGCGTGACCTCCGTCCGGGTGCCGCTGGCCGACGAGACCCACGACCTCGAGGCGTTCGCCGCGGCGATCACCCCGCGCACGCGCATGATCTTCGTGTGCAACCCGAACAACCCGACCGGCACGGTCAACCGCGCCGCCGAGCTGCTGGCGTTCCTGGACAAGGTGCCCGAGGACGTGCTCGTCGTCCTGGACGAGGCCTACCGCGAGTACGTGCGCGACGCCGACGTGCCCGACGGGCTCGGCCTGTACGCCGACCGGCCGAACGTCGCCGTGCTGCGCACCTTCTCCAAGGCCTACGGCCTCGCGGGGCTGCGGGTGGGCTATCTGATCGCCCAGGAGCCGATCGCCTCGGTCGTGCGCAAGACGATGATGCCGTTCGCGGTCAACAGCATCGCGCAGGCCGCCGCGGTCGCGTCCCTCGCCGCCGAGGACGAACTGCTCGAACGGGTCGAGACGGTCGTCAAGGAGCGCACGCGGGTGCGCGAGGCGTTGCTCGGGCAGGGCTGGCGGGTGCCGCCCACCGAGGCCAACTTCGTGTGGCTGCGCCTCGGTGAGCGCACGGGCGAGTTCGCCGGGCACTGCGCGGTCGACGGCGTGGCGGTGCGCCCGCTCGGGGAGGGCTGCCGCGTCTCCATCGGGTCGCCCGAGGCCAACGACACCTTCCTCGCCGCCGCCGAGAGGTTCAGGAAGGGCTGAGCTCCGCCTCGCCCGCCGGCGCGTCGCTCGTGGCGCGGCGGCCGCGGCGTTCGGTCGAGACCACCAGGGCCACGCCGAGGACGATCACGACCCCGGCGGCGACCATCTGCGCCGTCACGTCCTCGCCCAGCACGCTCACGCCGAGCAGGACGGCCACGACCGGGTTGACGTAGGCGTAGGTCGACGCCAGCGAGATGGAGGCGTTGCCGAGCAGCCACACGTACGAGGTGAAGCCCACCAGCGAGCCGACGAGGATCAGATAGGCCAGCGCGACCCACGAGCCCGTGCTGATCGCGTCCACGTGCGGGCGCTCGCCGAGCAGAGGGCCGATGACGAGCATCGCGAGGCCGCCGACGGTCATCTCGACCGCGCTGGCCGCGAACGGGTCCTTCGGCATGCGGATCCGGCCGGACAGGAACGAGCCGAGCGACCAGGCCAGCGCCCCGCACAGGATGATGACGACGCCCGTCACGCTGCCGCCTCCGCCGCCGGTCAGCGAGAGCCCGGCCACGCCGCAGAAGCCGACGAGCACCCCGGCCACGGTGAGCGTGTGCGGGCGGTCGCGGGCCAGCACGCGGAAGATGACCAGCCACAGCGGCACGGACGCCACCAGCAGCGCGGCGAGGCCCGTGGAGATGTACTGCTCGGCGAGCGACACCAGGCCGTTGCCCGCCGTGAGGAGGAGGACGCCGACGACGCAGGCACCGAGGAACTCCGCGCGGGTCATGCGGAAGACCGCGCGTCCGCGGCGGAGCAGGAGGACGGAGGCGAGGACGAGCGCGGCCACGAGGAAACGGATGCCGCCGCTGAGCATCGGGGGAATGGTCTCGATGGTGATCCGGATGCCGAGGTAGGTCGATCCCCAGACGACGTAGACGGTCGCCAGGGCGGCCCAGACTCTCATGTCACGAGTGTTCTGCCCCATGGCTCATGACATTATCGGTCGGCTCTGTACTTGTTCGCGCGGGTTTCGGACTGTGAGATGCGGGGGTTGTCGGTGCTACCACAGGTTTGTCCACAAGGTGTGGATAACCAGGACGAAGAAGGCCGCCGAACATCACATTTCCGCATCTGAACCGGGGCGCCGGTGAACGTCCCCCGCGGCGCGAGTTTTCCACAGCCTGTGGATATCGCCCTCTACCGCTCCCCGTGCCAGGTCAGAGAGCGCTCTCGTCCACACGTTCGAACGATGGGCCGAAATTACCTGCGCGGCGGTGTTCTGGAGCCGTCAGGCGCAAGGGTGAGGAACGATCCCTTGCGCCTGACGGTGGAAGAACGCCGCCTGAAGGAGCGCCCCGAACCCGCCGAGCGGAGCGAGGCCATAGGCACAGCGCCCCGAACACGCCGTGTCGAAGGCGCGGCCATAGGCATGGGTCAACCCGCCCCACACGGGGTGACCCGTTTCGAAACGCTAGCGCGGACCCAGCTTCTCCACGATGAGCCGGTAGAGCTGGCGCGGACGCCCCGGCTGCGGTGTTCGATTCGGCGGTAGCGGCCACGCGAGTCCCTCGTCAACCAGCGTGCGCAGCAGTCGCCGGGCCGTGCGGGGAGTCACTCCGAGCATGCGCCCGGCGCTCTCCGCGTCCACGATCGTGTCGCCGCCCTCCAGCTTGGCGGCCAGCCGTGCGAGCACCTCCACGCCCTTCGGCCTGCCCTGGCCGGGCGCCTGAGGAGGCATCCGGGGAGCGGGCACCAGCGTGCGGCCCTCCCTGTCCACCGCGAAGCCCTGAGGCTGCTTCCCCGCTTGTGTGCGGGCCAGGGCGGCCCTCGCGTGGCTCTCCGCGTCGTGAGTGGTACGGCCCATGCCCACGCCCACCTCGACCGCCAGGCCGAGCTCGTCGCGGATGCGCGCGGCGAAGGGCAGGATGCGGAAGCCGTCGGTGGCGGCGGCCATCGAGCCGCGCGTCGCCGTGACCAGGTAGCTGTGATCGTCGATTGCCCATACGGCGGCGTTCATCCTGTTGGCCTCCTGCACCAGCAGCCGGTGCAGGGAGAGCCTCAGCTCGTCACGCCAGTACCTGGGTGCGGCCCGCCGTACGGGCTCGCGTAACGTCGGCACCTCGATCAGCACGACGGTGAGCTGGGATTCCTCCAGCCTGTGGTGCGCGCCGAGCAGCGCCGCGGTGTGCAGCGCCGAGCGGATCGCCGCCGAGGTCGGCCGCACGCGCACCGTCGGCACGCCCGCCGCCGTCAGACGGTCGGCCACCGCGGGCAGGCACGTGAGCGCGCCAGTGGTGCTCCCCTGCCTGATCAGGCGCTCGTGGTAGGCCGCCACCGTTCCCGTCGCCCCGGGCTCCTCCCGGGTCTGCACGCCCGCCGTCGGAAGGCCGAGGTCGGCGTACGCCTCCTCGACATCCGACCGGCTGAGCAGGTCGACGCTGACCCTGCGCGGGTCGATGCGTTCGTCCAGCGCCGCCCGGGCGAGCGCCGCGGTGAGCGCCGGGCCGCCGAGCTGCACATACGTCGCGGGGATCGTCAGGACCCCCGAGCGCCTCGCCAGCTCGTACGGCACGGGGCTCGCGAACAAGCACGCGTCCACCCCCGGCCCGAGCCGGACGACCTTGTCCGCCGCCTCCTGTTCGTCTCGGTACGCCGCGGCGACGAGCCGGCTGGGTACCGGTGCCGCCGCATGCCCCATCAGCATCACTCGCTCGACCAGATCGTGGGGTCCCACCACCCCGATCGTGAGGTCCGGGGCCGACGCGCCCACGCGCGACCCCCGAGGAGTTTCTTCGGCCCTCTCGACCAATGTTCGTCCCATCCCGCCATACCTCTGCTCGAGGCCGCCCCGCCGTACGGTGTCGTGAACCGGCGTTCCGGTCCCGTTCGCGCCCGGCATTGCGACCTCCAATCCACTGGTCGATTCCGCCGCGCGGGGGCCGCCGCGCGGGCCGCCGTCAGGCGATCCAGGGCGTTCCCGGCGCGGGTTCTTCTCCCATCCGGTCTAGTCCTCTTTGGAACGATCGCTCGCCAAGGCACTAATGTCACGCCCGGATTTGCCGGAATGCGACCGAGCCATGCCGACAAGGTATGGATGAGATGGTCATAAGAACAGGTCAGAGGCGGTTTACGGGCTCAGTCACGAGCTAGAGGAAATTTCTCTTACCACATCTCCACCCAGGGCCTTCATACGCGCCGCGAGGTCGTGGTGGCCCCGGTCGATGAGATATCCAGGCGCGACGACGGTCTCACCGGAGGCCGCCAGACCCGCCAGCACGAGCGCGATTCCGGAACGCAGATCGTGCGCGGTCACATCTGTTCCGGTCAGGGCGGTGGGACCGTGGACGACGGCCCGGCTTCCCTCGACCTCGATGCGCGCGCCCATCTTGTTCAGCTCGCCCGCGAGCGCGAACCGGCCGTCGAAGATGCGCTCGTGGATGTAGCTCGCGCCGTCGGCCAGCGAGGCCACGCTCATGATGGGGGACTGCAGGTCCGTCGCGAAGCCCGGGTAGGTGTCGGTGATCACGTTGATCGGCCGCAGCGACCGGTCGCGGCGTACGTGGAGCACCGCGCCGTCGGTCGCGAACTCGACGCCCATCTGCTCCAGCTTCCAGCGCACGACGCCCAGGTGCTCCAGCGACGCGCCGACGAGGTTGACCTCGCCGCCCGTGATGGCCGCGGCCATCGCGAACACGCCGGCGTCCAGCCGGTCCGGCATGACCTGGTGCTCCACGGCCGTGAGCTCGTCCACGCCCTCGACGGTGATGAAGCCGGTGCCGCCGCCGCTGATGCGCGCGCCCATCTTGGTGAGCATGTCGATGACGTCGAGGACCTCCGGCTCCAGCGCGGCGTTCTCGATGACCGTCGTGCCATTGGCCAGGGCCGCCGCCATGATGAGGTTCTCGGTGCCCGTGTGCGAGGGCGTGTCGAGGTACAGCGGCGCGCCGATCAGCCCGGCCGCCTTGACGTGGATGACGCTCTCGCCCTCGTCCACCATCGCGCCGAGCCGCTTGTACCCGAGGTAGTGGAAGTCGAGGTTGCGGCTACCGAGGTTGCAGCCGCCGACGCCCTCGATGAGCGCCTCGCCGAGCCGGTGCAGCAGCGCCGGGACGAACAGGACGGACCCGCGGAACCGCCGGGCGATCTCGGCGGGCAGCACGGCGCTGGTCAGCCGCGAGGCGTCGATGACCAGCGTGCGCTCCGCCTCGTGCAGCTCCACCTTCGCGCCCACGGCCTCCGCCAGCTCGACGGCGCGCCGGACGTCTTCGATGATCGGCACGTTGCGCAGGACCGTGCGGCCTTCGGAGGCGAGCAGAGCCGCACCGATCATCGGGAGCACGGCGTTCTTGGCTCCCTGGATGAAGGCGGTTCCGCGCAGGGCGTTGCCACCGCGCACGCGGTAACGAACCATATGATGTGGCTCCTCGAAATCATGGAATCGTGGAAATGACGCGCCTGACATGCGGACGGCGGCGAAGTTATCCGCCCACAGTAGCCGTTTCCGGATGCCTGCCCGGGCCGTTTCCGTTCAGTCCTCCGCCCGTGGAACGGGCGTCGCTCACCGTGCCGGCCGGGACGCCGCGCCCGCGGGAAGATCCGGGGACGCGGCGCTGAGCAGCGTGTTCGCGCGCTGGTCGACGATACGCGTGACGAGCTGCTGCGCGTAGCCGAACACCACGGCCCACACCAGGATCGCCGTCTGCGAGCTGAGCCCGGAGAACCCCGGCACGAACCCGGAGTTGAGGATGAGCAGGCCCGCGATCGCGGTCGCGACGCCCGCCGGCGCCTTCAGCAGGTTCTGCGCGACGGCGAGCGAGTAACGCGTGGACAGCTCAGAACGGGTGGACAGGCTCGCCGCGGTGGCAAGCGCGGCGCCCAGCATGCCGAGCAGCGCGACCAGCGGCACGTCCCCGTGGGACGGCGCGCCGTCGCCGCTCGGGCACACCTGACCGCCGGACACGCCGAGGCTGGCCAGCAGCATGCGGTTGCCGCACATGGGGATCGCCGACGGCCAGGCCGAGGCGACGGCGACCAGCCCGGCCACGATGACCGTCAGCGCCGCCACGCCGCCGAGCAGCATGTTGCGGAAGCTGCGCACCCGGTTGCTCTCGATCGCCGCGGTGGCGTACGCGGCGCGCAGCACCGACTGCAGCAGCGACCGGTCGGCTTCGGCGATGTCGCCCGCGGCGAGGCGGGTCGCGAGCTGGGCGATGCGCGCGTCGTCCGCAGGCAGGTACGCGCGGCCGACCGCCAGCACCTCGGGCGCCCTCGGGTTCAGCTCGCGCTCCGGGAGCATGCCGAACAGCATGACGGTCGCGCCGTACAGGTTCGCCCACGCGCCCTCGATGGCCTGACCGGTCAGCCAGCGCCGCCAGCCCTGGCGCTCCTTGACGTACTCGCGCGCGACGCCGAGCTGGCGCAGGATCGAGGCGTGCAGCGCGGTCATCGCCGGGTCGCCCGGGCGGGCCGCGAGGCAGCGTTCGGCGTCGGCCTGCACCTCCTCGGCGCGCGAGGCGATGGCCACCCGCCACACGCCGGGCCAGCGCGGCGACTCACGGTCGCCGGGAACCTCCGGCGCCTCGTTCCCCCGCACCGCCGGCTCGGCAGTCATATGTGCGCTCCTCCCGGATTCGCCCCTTTCCGGATCATCGCGGGTGGCGGGCATCCGCGCCACACCACCCGTCTCATCGTGACGCGGAAGTCACCTGCCGCCCTTCCAGACGCGCGCGTGCGGGCCGGCCCGCCACCGTGCGGGAGATCGCGGCGGGGACGCCTTTCCAGGCGCGCGTGTGCGGGCCCTGGCGCGTTGGGAGCGCTTCCAGGGGCGGCGTGCTCCAGAGCGTCCTGGGTGCGCCCAGGAGCCGTTCTAGGCGCGTGCGGCGATGTCGGAGCGGTGGTGGGAGCCGCGCAGCCGGACGCGGTCCACGAGCGCGTACGCGGCGGCGCGCGCGGCGGCGACGTCCGGACCCGTGCCGACGACGCTGAGCACCCGGCCGCCCGCCGAGACCACCCGGCCCTCGGCGTCGAACGCCGTGCCCGCGTGGATGACGTACGCGTCCTTCACCGGGGTCGCAAGGCCCTCGACGCGGTCGCCCTTCACCGGGTCGCCCGGGTAGTTCTCGGCGGCCACGACGACCGTCACGGCCGCGCCGTCGCGGTACCTCGGCGCGGGCTCGTCCGCCAGCGTGCCGGTCGCGCAGGCGTACAGCAGACCCGCGAGCGGGGTCTCCAGGCGGTCCAGCACGACCTGCGTCTCCGGGTCGCCGAAGCGCGCGTTGAACTCGATGACCCGCGGGCCCGAGGACGTCAGCGCCAGCCCCGCGTACAGCACCCCCGCGTACGGCGTGCCGCGCCGGGCCAGCTCGCGGACGGTGGGCAGCACGACCTCGTCCATGACGCGCTCGGTGAGCCACTGCGGCGCCCACGGCAGCGGGGTGTAGGCGCCCATGCCGCCGGTGTTCGGGCCCTCGTCGCCGTCGTAGGCGCGCTTGAAGTCCTGCGCGGGCTGCAGCGGCACGGCCGTCGCGCCGTCGCACAGCGCGAACAGCGACACCTCGGGACCGTCGAGGTACTCCTCGATGACGACGCGCTCGCACGCCGCCGCGTGGGCCAGCGCCTCGTCGCGGTCGGACGTCACCACGACGCCCTTGCCGGCCGCGAGCCCGTCGTCCTTCACGACGTACGGCGCGCCGAACGCGTCCAGCGCGACCTCGGCCTCCTCGGGGGTGACGCACACGCGCGCGCCCGCCGTCGGCACGCCCGCCGCCGTCATCACGTCCTTGGCGAACGCCTTGGAACCCTCGATGCGTGCGGCCTGCGCGGACGGGCCGAAGCAGGCGATGCCCGCCGCGCGCACGGCGTCGGCGACGCCCGCCACCAGCGGCGCCTCGGGGCCGACCACGACGAGCTCGGCGCCGAGGCGCGTGGCCAGCGCGGCGACCGCCCGCGGGTCGGTGGGCACCACCAGATGTACGGTGGCCACCGCGGCGATGCCGGCGTTGCCGGGGGCGCAGTGCAGCTCCGACACCGAGGGGTCCAGCCCGAGGGCACGGCACAGGGCGTGCTCACGGCCGCCGGATCCAATCACAAGAACGCGCACGTGGGGAGTCTACGGGTCGGTTCCGGGGTCACCGGACCGCGTCCCGTGTTCCTGTTAGGGGGGTTCGGGGGTTGCGCGACGCTTGCTGGTCACGCACTGGTGAACGGCCTTTGTGCCGATATTCATGATCGAACCTGTAAGGGCGTTGTAGGCTAGGGGAGCGGCCCCGCCTGTGGTAGGTTAGGGCAGCTCTGGCTTGTCTCTCGGCGATTGGAGGTGGACTCGGGATGACTTCTGGTGATCCCAGCAGTACGTGCTCGCGCACGTACGTCGTGCGCAAACCCGACCACTCCAACTCGGTGTCCGACTGAGAGCCACGCGCTGACTTCCTCTTAGCGGCCGTTCGCCGCCCTTGACTCATTCGCGCATGGCTCCGCCAGGTCGGGCGGGAAGGGACCGCCATGCGCTCCTCCACCCTGTTCCAGCGGATCAACCTGCACCAGCGTCCCGCCCACGTGCGCCTCAGTGCCTCCCCCGGCGCGAAGGGCTCCCGACGTGAGCCGAACGGCCGGTGCGTGCCCCCGAGCGACTCCGTCGTGGAGTTCGGCGCCTACATCGGCGGCAAGCGTGTCGACGTCCCCGGCATCCCCGAGGCCGTCACCCTGGTTCGTGAGCACAACGCCGCCTCCGAGACCGGCGGCGCCTACGTCTGGGTCGGCCTGCACGAGCCCGATGCGCCCGAGGTCGGCTGGCTGGCCGAGATCTTCGGCCTCCACCCCCTCGCCGTCGAGGACGCCGTGAAGGCCCACCAGCGCCCCAAGGTCGAGCGCTACGGCGACTCACTGTTCGTCGTGCTCAAGACCGTCGCCTACCTCGACCACGACGAGCCGGACGACTCCCACCAGATCATCGCCACCGGCGAGATCATGGTGTTCGTCGGGTCCGACTTCGTGGTGACCGTCCGCCACGGCGAGCACTGTCCCCTGGCCGACGTGCGCAGGCGCCTCGAAGACAAGCCGAAGCTGCTCGCGCGCGGGCCCTCCAGCGTGCTGCACGCCATCGCCGACCACGTCGTCGACAAGTACCTCTCGGTGTCCGATCTGATGCAGGCCGAGCTGGAAGAGGTCGAGGCCGCCGTCTTCGCCGACGTCAGCTCCCGCGACATCAGCCGCATCTACCAGCTCAAGCGCGAGATGATCGAGATGAAGCGCGCGGTCACGCCGTTGCAGACTCCGTTCAACGCGCTGCCCACCCGCCGCATGATCCCCTCTGAGATGCGCGAGTACTTCCGCGACGTCGTCGACCACCTCTCGCGGGTCTGCGAGCAGGTCGAGTCGTCCAACGAGCTGTGCAACTCCATCCTCCAGGCCGCGCTCGCGCGCTCCAACGCGCTCGCGAACGAGGACATGCGCAAGATCTCGGCATGGGTCGCCATCATCTCGGTCCCCACGATGATCGCCGGCATCTACGGCATGAACTTCCGCCACATGCCCGAGCTGTCCGCCATCTGGGGCTATCCGGTCGTGCTCGGCTTCATGCTCGTCGTCTGCTCGCTGCTCTACCGAGGGTTCCGCCGTAACAGCTGGCTTTGACCGTGGCCCTGATCGGGCGGCGGCGGTGCTGAACGTACCGGCTTGAACATTCCGGCCTGACTGACCGGCCCCCCGAGCCGGTCGGCGCTGGGCGTATGGTGGCGGTGGCAGGTGCCGCTCAGACAGGCCAGGACTCCTGGCGCCACGCGGCGTCCCAGAACATCCACTCATAGCGAGCCGTCGTGACGAAGTGCTCGAGCGCGACGGCGCGCTGCCGGGGCGTCGAGTCCGCGCCGGTACGGTCGATCAGGTCGACGACCCGGCGCACCACCTTCTGGAACCCCGGGTCCCCGTAGGCGGCGATCCACTGCGTGTACAGCGGGTCGGGCGACGACTCCGCGAGCAGCGCCTCGCCGACGCGGGCGTAGATCCAGTAGCAGGGCAGCACTGCGGCCAGGGCGTCCAGGAACGAGCCCCCGTACACCGTGGCCAGCAGGTAGCTGGTGTACGCGCGGGTGGTCGGCGCGACGGGCAGCTTCTCGGCCTCCTCGGCCGAGCCGCCGAGCTGGAACATGAACTCCGAATGCATCTCCTGTTCGGCCGCGATCGCGCTCACCGCGTCGTTCGCGAAGGCGCGTACGTCGTCCTCGCAGGGCGACTTCGCCGCGCACAGCGCGAGGGCCCGGGCGTAGTCGCGCAGGTAGTGGGAGTCCTGCACGACGAAGTGGCGGAACGTGTCGTGGGGCAGCGTGCCGTCGACCAGGCCCGTGATGAACGGGTGGTCGAGGATGGCCCTGAATGTGGGCTGGACGGCCTCCCACAGCTCTTCGCTGAACGGGCTGGACGACACCGTCAACGTGGCGGTGGACCCGGACGTCTCCATAGAACAGCTCCCTACGCCGGCATGACCCGGTCAGGTTCGAGCGGTCTGCGGCCGCAGCAGCCACACTCTCAGCCCGGTGCGCCGGGCTCCCGCGGTTGTCCTGGCAAGGCTAACGCGACCGTGTGATCGAGGCTAACCCAACATCGCTAACTCAGGCCCCGCAAAACCCCCAACCCACCCCCACCCCACGACTCACCCCACCAAATCACCCGACATAACCGAATACAAGCCATATCGCCCCCCAAACCAAGCAGAACCCGCCCCCCGCGAAGGCCGGACCGCGCCCCCCGGAAGCGGGTCCCTGCTGGAACTGTCTCCGCTGGAACTGTCTCCGCTGGAAATGGTCCTCGCTGGAAATGGTCCTCGCCTCCGCGCCCGGGGGGCGCTCCGGCTCGGGCTCTGTTTTCCCAAGGGGCTTCGCCCCTTCGACCCCAGGCTTGCGTGGGCTCCAGCCGCGAACCCGCAGCTCCGCTCGGCGATCCACCGATGTTTCATCCCATGGCCGGCTCGTTAACCACGCCCACCTACAGCGAGGGCGAACCCGACTGCCTTGCCTGGTGTGCCGGTGCTGGAGGTCGTTGTCGCGTACACGGCGCATCGGCCGCCGGAAAGCCGGTAGGTCAGCAGCAGTCCGCGGCCGTTCTCAGCCAGGGTGTCTTCGGCGAGAAACGGCACGTCGGTTGTCCCCTGCGCGCGCAGCCGTTGTAGTGAGACTTCAACTTTCTCGGTATCCGGGCTTCCATCCACCACCTCACACCAAATGGGTACGTCGGCGACGCTGATGACGCGCACCTCGTACGGCTCTGCGGCGTGCCGCTCCACGTTGGCCGTGAGCTCTGCCACGATGACCTCCGCGTCGGAGACGTCTTCCGCTCCCACCCCCGCCTTCATCAAGATTTCCCTTACCAGCGCCCTGGCCCGCCGTCCCCCGCAACCCGGAACGAGCGTTCCGACAAGAGCTCCGACATGCGCGAGCCCCACGCCGCAGTCCTTCTCGTTCCACCCCTCGGCCCCGGACTCAACCGGTGGCCGCGGGGCCAGGCGAGGCTCCGGGGTAAAGGCTTCACATGGGGGCATAGCGCTCCGTTCGTAGGCTGGTATCTGGATGGGGAGGGATATTTCCTTCGATACCGGATCGGGGAGGCAAGACTCTGGTCTGTGGGATGTGACTGTCATGGCCTGTTACGCCACCCACGTCCAGGACGGCTCCACAGAGACCACCGCGCCGTTCTCGGCCTCGCGCATCAGCTCGCGCAGTTCCCTGACGGTCACGGCTTCGATGCGCAATGGTGAGGGTGCGTGCCAGGTCGCGATCGCGATGAAGCGGCGGATCCCCACGCCGGTTGGGTCGGACCGGGGCGCCCTATCGGGATTGCTCCCGACGGGTTTCCCCGGCCCGCCCGCCGCACCCGCCGTGCGTGTCTCCACGCAACGGGCGCTCCGCATGTCTTTCCTGCTGGTTATTACGTGACCGTTGCCGGTGTCGGTGTCCACGGGGTCGGTATGGTCTCGCCGCGGTAGCGGTAACGGGTCACTGCGACGCTGGATGCGCCGGTTAAAACCGCCCCGTTATAGGCGAACCGCCATCCTTGGTCGCAGAAGCGACGGCGGAGTTCTGGCATTCCGATCCGACGGTTTCCATGTTTGTATTTACGGCGTATCCAGCGCATCAACCGGCCCCACGTGAACCAATCGATGTCGTTGAATGTTGCCTTGGATACCCCATAGCGGAAGTAGTTCGCCCATCCGCGCAGGGACCTGTTCAGGCTAATGATCAGCTTGTCCAGGTCCCAATGGAGCGTTGACCTGTACGTCTTAGCCCGCACTTTATCTTTGATGGCCTGGATGGCCTTCTTAGAAGGTGTGGTGTAGACGTAGTGCTTTTGTGTTCCTCGTTTACGCATTCTGCGGATATGGAACCCGAGGAAGTCAAAGCCCTCATCGATGTGGACCACGCGGGTCTTTTCCGGTGACAGCCGCAAGCCCACTGGGGCGAGAACGGCCGCCACCTGCTGCCGCAGCTCCTCGGCGTGATGACGCTCCCCATCAACCACGAAGACGAAGTCGTCGCAGTAGCGGACGAGCCGCCAGTTGCCGAGGCCGCGTCTCCTGCGACTGCGCCGCCACCCTTGCGTGCCCATCTTCTCGTTCCTTTGCCGTTCGAAGTGATCGTCCAGCTCAGACAGAGCGATATTGGCGAGCAGCGGGGAAAGGATGCCCCCTTGTGGTGTTCCAGTCAGTGTTTCTTCCCGGTCTCCGAATTCTGTGAGGACTCCGGATTTCAGGAACGCTTTCACCAGTGCGCACAGGCGCTTGTCCTTGATCCTCGCCCGGAAGCGTTTCATCAGAGCTATGTGCGATATTTCATCGAAACACGCTTTGATATCTGCTTCCAGTATCCATTTAGCTTGTCGGATGGGAAGCGAGATGATGGATCTCGGCTATAGCATCTTGTGCGCGCCGATTCGGGCGGAACCCATACGAGCACGGTTTGAAGTCCGCCTCGAAGATAGGTTCTAGCACTAGTTTCAGGCTTGCCTGCACCACTCGGTCCGCGATGGTGGGTATACCGAGCTTCCGGAGTTTCCCGTTCGCCTTGGGTATCTGCACCTGACGCACTTCCACCGGCCGGAACTCGCTCGACTTGAGCGAGTTCCGGATTTGGTTCAGGAAAACATCGACCCCATCCGGGTTTCGATCCAGGCCGCTGTGGCCTTGTCGATCCCCGGCGTCTTAGCGCCCTTATTGGTTGACACCCGCTCCCAGGCATGCATGAGGAACGCTGGGTCGTAGACGAGGTTGAACAGGTCACCGAACCGGCGAGAGGACTCTTCTCCAGCCCAGCAGTGCAATTTGGTCTGCATTCTCCGTACCGTAAAGTAGGCCGAATCCAGATCCGGCCACCTTATAGCGCCAATATTCACCGGCGCTTCTTCGGACATTGCTTTCCCTTCTTATCTGACATGCTGCCGCCCTTCCCCATGCGCACAGGCTTTCCCTGGCTCGGAGTACTACGGCGGCTCCGCCCCACCCGCGCCTTCGGTCGGCGTCGCACCTATCCCTCCGCATTTTCTCTGGCTTAGAAAATTCGAGGGAACGCACACGGATGGTTCCCACGTTCACTGCTATCCGGTTGACGGGTTAGGCACCCGGCTCTACCCCTGCGGTATTGCCATGATTACGCCGTAGACAATTCACCATGGCCTCCCGGCCCAGACTCCTAAGACCCTGCCAGGAGTTCCCCGTCTGCCGCAGTTCGGCAGATGGGTGCGCACCGCGTTCCAGCCCAGATCCACCGGGTTTGAGCTGGCGGTTCGTTAAGAGGCGTAACAACACCGGTTCCTCGCGTATACCTTCCCGTCTCGCTCACCGCGCTCGGCCCATCCGGTAGTGCTGGGCCGACGCGACTTTGTCGAGGCTGCTCCTACCCTCCCCGGCGACCCCCGGTTCAGGCTGCCTCCAGCTTCACTTCGCCGCTACGACGACAAAGAGATGGAATACGGCCCGGAGAGTTGAGTGGGGACTCCGATCCGGTGTCGTCCCGGCGCGCGGCTCACCGTGAGGTCTCCCCCCTGGGCGACTCGAAGCCCGGAGCGACGTGCCGGCGAAACCGGATGATTCCGGCCTTGCTCATGGTCAAGGTGTCCTTCCTGGTCGGGCCCCGCGGTGCCCGGTTCCGTGCCCCGGCCGGGTCGGGCTCGTCATCCACGTATGACTCGCGATTTCCCGGCGAGAGCGTTCGTTGGTGCCAGTGAAACCCGGCACTGTCACGTTCGGTAGGCGGATACTGGCGGTAAGTGATGCGGACATGGCGACTGTCCGCCCCCTGATCGACGATTGGTGCAGGCGGATGACCGAACAACAGCCCCCGGCATGGGCGGTCCGGCTTCGAGACGAGCGTGAGGCACGCGACTGGAACAAGCGGGAGATGGCCCGGCGCCTTCTCCGTGCGGCGGGCTATGAACATGGCTCGGTCGACTCCATCGCCCGGCAGATCCGAAACTGGGAGGGCGGGCGGCACTTCCCGCGGGACTGGGCCACCGCTTATGCGATCGCATTCGACGTCCGCGAGCGTGAGTTGTTCTATGGATGTGACGAGGACGCGCGCACCATAGAGGAGGTCGAGCCGACGAAGCGCCGTAACGCTCTGAAGCTGGGGGTCGTCGCCGCGATAACCCCCTCGCTGTTGCAGCGGGTCCTACGTGATTCCGCATGCGAGGCGATGGAATTCACCCGCCTCGCAGGTGTCAGTTCGCTCGGTGCCGGGACGCTCGCGCACCTTGAGGCTGCTACGACCGCCCTTAACCGTGGTTACGGCGTGGAGCCCCCTGTCGAGCTGTTCACGATGGCACGGACGTATCGGCGACGAATCGGGGAGCTGATCCGAGGGCGGCATACCCTCAAAGAGGGACGCGAGTTGTACGTCTACGCGGCATGGGTCTCCGAGATGCTCGCGTGGCTGGCGCACGACCTTGGCGATCCGCTGGCCGCCGAAGCATGGGCGATCGACTCCTTCGAACATGCCGACCAGGCGGCGCACAACGAGTTGTGCGCATGGGCCACTGACGCTTTGGCCTCGGTCAGCATCTATACCGACCGGCCCGCACATGCGATCGCCGCCGCACATCGGGGGATCGCCAAGGCCGCCGCGGATCATCCGCTGGCCATTCGACTACGCGCTCAGGCGGCGCGCGCCCATGCCCGGCTCGGGCAACGTGAAGAATGTGAAGCACTTCTTCGCGACGCCGGTGAACGGTACGAGCGGCTTCCGGCTCGCGCGCCGATGCGTTTCGCCATGGACACCGGAAACCTGGCTTCCTTGGCGGTCACCTCCTATCCGGCTTCGGCGTACATCTGGCTCGGGGATGGTGAGCACGGTGACTTTGAGAAGGCGAGAGCGCACGCACAATCGGCGCTGGCGGCTCATATGGCTCTCCCGGCCGCAGATCGCTCCCCGAGCAGGGAAGCGATCGCCCGGATCGATCTGGGTATCGCTTTGACCGAATTGGGGACGCCGGACGAGGCGGCTGTGCTCGGACGCCAGGCTCTGGCCGGCACGCACTTGGTCGACTCGGTTCGGACCCGGGCGGGCGATCTCGACCGGGTCCTGACCGCCAGGTACCCGAAACTGGGCGTTGTGCAGGAGTTTCACGAGGCGTACATCCAGGCGCATCGCAGCCCGGTTGCCGACTAGGGGCAACTATGAATGAGACCTCAGCCACGCGCGAGCTGAACATTCGTATGACGTATTTGCGGCTCATCGCGGATGCGGTGAAGACCGTTGAGGTTCGGGTCGGGTATCCGAAGGTACGGAGGATTCGGGCCGGGGAGTCGCTGGTGTTCGTGTCGGGGGATGTTCGGCTGGTGACCACGGTGAAGAGGGTCACCGAGTACGCGTCGTTCGATGCCATGCTCGACCACGAGGACGCCCGGTCGATCGGCGGGGACCTCGGTGAGAGCCGTGACGGGCTCCTGTCCGTGATCCGTGGCATATACCCACCGGAGAAGGAGCGGCTCGGGGTCTTCGCGATCGAGGTCGAGCCCACGTCAATAGAAGGCGCCGGAGCGGCGTAGGCCACGGAAGCTTCTCAGCCCGGGAGCCGTGGAAACGGAGCCACCTGACAGAGTCCACCTGTTCGTCGTTGGGGATGACGCGGAACCGCAGTGGGCGGGGCGGAGCCTCCCTTGGTTTTCCGGCGGCAGCGAGCTCGGGCCCCGCGCTCTCGGCCACCGCTCCATCCTCGCCGACCCCCGCACCACCGCCACCCGCGACGCCCTCAAACACCACATCAAGCACCGTGAGCCGTTCCGCCCGTTCGCACCCGCCGTTTTGCACGCCGACGGTTCACGCTGGTTCGGCCTCGATGCCGCCGGATCACCGTTCATGCTGCCGGCCCCGGCCGTACGCCCCGACCGGGCTGCACTGATCCCCGCCGTCGTGCACGTCGACGGCACCGCCCGCGCCCAGACCGTCGATCCAACCGTTAACCCCCGCTTCCTGTTGATCGCTGGATGCTCCGCGCCGTCGTCCAGAGGCGGTTTCATGGGTTTCTCGCAGGCGTGGCGCGATCTCATCACCGGCTAGGGGTGAACGACGGGCGAGCTGAATTCGTATGCAGTATCTGCGGCTCATTGCGGATGGGGTGAATATTTTGGGCACCATGTGACTGATTTGCGCACGGTCGTACCTTAAATCGATTTGGCTCGAAATGTGATTTTTCACTTGCCTTCTGGGTGTTCGGATGATTATCTGTCGAAGTTTTGTTCGGGCTTTGCTCTCCTGCTAACGTCCTGCCCATGCCCACGTTGGAACATGAAGCATTCATTATGCTTTTCAAGAACCGCCCTGAAATGGCCGCGGAGTTGCTGGTCCGCGCCTTGGGGTTGACGATTCCGAGCTACCGTGAGGCCAGGATCGAATCGGGTGATCTCACGCAGTGCCCACCGGTGCAGTACCAGGCGGACGCGGTGGTGACGTTCTCGGACAAAAAGCCGGTGCTCACCGTCGTGGTGGAGGTGCAGCGAGGCCGTGACTACGACAAACGATGGAGTTGGCCGGTGTATCTGGCGGCGGTGCGGGCGCGGACGCGCTGCCCCGCGATCCTGCTGGTCATCTGCCCTGACGCGCCCACCGCCCGGTGGTGCATGAAACCGATCGACATGGGACATCCCGGCTGGCGGCTCGTTCCCCTCGTCGCCGGCCCGGACGCGATCCCGGCGTTGACGGACCCCGCTGAGGCGATCAATGCGCCGGAATTCGCGGTGCTGTCGGCGGTGGCCCATGGTGGCGACCTGGACGGCCAGCCGGTTCTGGAGGCCTTCCACGCCGCCCTGACCACCCTCGATGACGAGCGGTCCCGGTTGTACGCTGACATTGTTCTGAAGATGCTCCCTGAGCTGGCCCGCAAGCATATGGAGGAATTAATGGCCGTGGGGACCTACGAGTACCAGAGCGACTTCGCGAAGAAGTACGTCGCGGAAGGCAAGGCGGAAGGCAAGGCGGAAGGCAAGGCTGAGGCGATCGTGATGATCCTGGACAGTCGTGGGCTTTCCGTCCCGGAGGAGGCGCGTAGTCGCATTCTGGCGTGTACGGACGCGGCGCAGTTGGACATATGGCTCCAGCGGGCGCTGACGGTCGCTGCCGTTGAGGATGTGTTCGCCTGACGGCTCAGTGGTTACGGCAGCATCGTCACGGGGGCGCGCCATTAAGCACGGCGATGGGCTGGGATGCCATCGCGAGGGGGCGGGCTCGATCACCTACGCGCGGTTGCCAGGCGATCGTGCGCTTCTACTCTCTGGTCGCCGTGGGTGATTCGGCCGCGGCGTTGCATCTGGCCGAGGCGACGGTCAAGACGCATCTGAGCCGCGTGCTGGTCAAGCTCGGGCTGCGTGGTCGCGCCCAGGTGGTGGTCTTCGCCTACGAAAGCGGCCTCATCCCCCCGCCACCCCCGACCTCTGACCGCCCCACCCGACAGCCATGGCCGCCCTTGCGGGTGATCATCCGCACTCCGCCGGCGGTGGGGGTTCGGGGCGGTTGCGGGTGGTCGAGAACCAGTCGCGCGCCCGGGTTCGCCCTCTCACCTGGACGTCGAACGAGCGACCCGCCGTTTCGGCATCCCAGGCATCGAATTCAACGGGTCGCTTCGACGGGCCGCCGATTCCGCTCAGCCGCGAACCAGGAGAAGGACGTCCGGCGGAGTGATGGACCCGGATGCGCGGCACTCAAGGAGCGACAGGATGTGCGCCATCAGGATGAGCTCTATGATCGCGTCGTCGTCGGTCCGCTGAGTGTCGACCTCGGCCAGAACGGCGACCGCCAAAGCGGCGATCCGTGCGGCGCGCACCCGGTGTCTGTCGTAGGGAGCGCGGCGCTCCAAAATCGGCTCCAGTACGGCGACGATATCCGTTACGAGTGCCGACGCTATGGGCCAGAGAGCGTTTCCTGACCGGTCGCCGACCTTGTCGAGCACGTGGCCGTAGGTCGAGCGAAAGAATTTCGTCAGGTCACCGGGCACGACCCTCATCTCGCTGTACTCGGGCATGAATTCAGCGATCGCCGCAGGAAGATCATCAATGTTCTTCGGCACCCATTTCAACGCGGGTGGACGGTTGGGAGAATTGCCCAGCCACCAGACGAGGCAGAGCGTGGCCGATGCGAGCAGGAGCAGCCGATGTTCGGCGCCGTCGTGGCCTCCCCTTTCGGAGGCCGGCTCGCCGTGGATGACGATGTTGCTCGCGAGCTCGTGGGCCGCGCCAAGGAGCCGCCTGTAGTCACGGACGATTCTTCCCTCAGTGACGTTGTCGGTGAGCGCCAGAAGGGGGCAGTTCTCGTCCACGAGTTCTTCGACGTCCTCCAGGACTTCGGCGTACGCGCGATCTATGATCTCGATGCTCTCGTCAGGCGGACGTGTCGCCTCGATGTCGAGCAGCTCCCCGATCCGTCGAATTCTGTCGATGCGGGGGTCTTTGGCGAGAGTCATGTCATCGTCGAGCATGCGGGCGCGGATCGCGGCCAATCTCAGTTCGAGACCCATGTCCTGGAACCTGTTGCGGGCGACGAGATGGACGAGTTCACGTTCGAGGAGGACATGGCGAGCGATGTCGCTTGCCCCTCTGGCGTACGTGAGGGCCGGGCTCAGATGTGCCGCGAGTTTGTTGTCGAGGCGGGACAGGCGGGCGACGCGGGCATCTTTCGCTGTGCCGATCAGGGCGAGGACGGTGGCGTTCAGCAGGTATGGCCTGATCTGATCGTAGTCGAACAGCGGCATCTCGGTGACGCGACGGAAGTCGTGTGACAGGAAGCTGGTGCCGTGCAGGGTGATGTCCCTGCCGTCCCCAGCCCAGGGGCGTGAGCGCGTGAGGTCCACTACGAGGTTGATCGCGGGGTCGGAGAGCTCGGCAGTGGTCGGAAGGCGGTAGGCGGACGCGTCGGCGGAGAAGAAGTTTAGCCAGTCCACGAACCGGGTCACGTCGTTCGGCCACAGGCCTGTGATGGGCGTTTCCGTGCTCGGCCAGTCGTTGGCGGTGATGTGCTCCGGGGGGTAGTGCGATCCGGCCGCGTTCTCGGTGAACAGCCGGTAGAGATCGCTGGTGACCGGGTGGGCGCAGAGCGCGGTGCCTTCCTCCATGTGGATCACGTCGCGGAGGGCGCGGTTGATCTTGATTGCGGTGATCAGCCGGCGATGGCCGTCAGCGTCCGGTCCCTCTGAAGTCGGGGACGAGAGGAGAGATTCCAGGCGGTCCCGGAGGTCGGGGGACAGTTCGCGGGCCTCGTCGGCGCAGTCGAAGGCCAGGGCGAGGGCCCGGACGGTTCCGGAGGTCAGGCAGGATTCGACCACGGGGCTCGCGTCGGCGGTCGCCGACCACAGCAGGGTCGTCTCCCGCCACGCCGGGTCGTCCACGCGCTTGGCGAGGAACGACGGCTGTTTCTCCTGCTTGATCTCGGTGGCGGCGAGGTACTCCTGCAACGTCAGGTGCGCGAAGGCGAGGATGCCGCTCTCGCGTTCGACGATCAGGCCGCTCTTCTCGGTCTCGGCGAGGAACGCCTCGGGGGTGACGTCGCGGGACACGCGGGCCAGAGCGGGTCCGATGGCTTTGCGCGCTCCTTCGACGGAGATGTCCTTCACGCCCCGGAGCATCATGGTCAGGGCAAGTTCGCGGACGACGCGTTCCTTCTGCTCCCCGCGAAGGGCGGTGCCGTGGTCGGCCAGGCCCTTGGACTCCTGCCGCCGGTGGAGGAGCACCTCGCACATCTCGCCGTACAGGCCGGCGCGGCTGCCCGGGAGCGCGCCCCGGTAGCGGTGGACGTTGGCGATCATCGTCAGCAGCAGCGGGTTGGCGGCGAGGTCGTAGAGCGCGGGCTTTCTGCGCAGGCGTTCGAGCAGGTCGTCGGCATGGTTCCGGGCCCGTGCCCGCGTCTCGGGCCCGGTCTCGCCGGTGCTGCGCTGTTCGATCGCGTGGTACCAGCCGTGCAGGAAGGACGCGATCTGCTCGGGGGTGAACCGCCGCACCTGAAGGACGGTGGCGTCGTTCAGCGGGTTGTCGTGGTACCCGTGCGGCCGGGAGGTGACCACGAAGGTGTTGCCGGAGTAGCGGATGGTCTGCTGGGACATCCACCGGACGACCGCCTTGCGGTCTTCCTCCTTCGCGACCTCGTCCAGGCCGTCCAGCATCACCCGGCAGCGCCCCTTCTGCAGGCACCGCTCGAACCAGGTGGCCGGGATCCGTCCCTTCAGCCAGGGCTGCCCGGCCGCGATCGCGCCGAGCGTGACGTCCGGATCGTCCAGGACGGCCTGGATGTGGTCGCGTAGGTAGAGCAGGATCGGCAGGTCGCCGCGCCGGGACCGGCACAGGTCGAGGGTCGTCCGCCGTAGCAGGGTGGTCTTTCCCGAGCCCGGCGCCCCGATGACCGCGAACACGCCCGCCCGGTCGGCGTCGAGGAAGGACTGGAGGGAGCGCCGCTGGTCGGCCGTGACGGTCCGGGCCAGTGGTTCCCGCGACGTTTCGGCCGCGACGGTCCCGGTGAGCGGTTCGCGCGGGGGCTCGGCCTTGACGGTCCCGGTGAGCGGCTCTCGCAGGGTCTCGTGGACGGCGCGGGGGACGAGGCTCACGTCCACGTACACCTGCCGCAGTTCCAGGGCGTACTCGCCGATCGTGGTCAGGCCGCGCACGTCGATGTAGCGGATGCTCGCCGCCAGGTGCTTGAGGTACGTCCTGCGGGTGCGGGCCAGGCGGTCCGTCACGGTCGCGTCCACGAGATCGGCGACGCGCTGCACCCATTTGTCCTGGACGGCCTTGCCGACCTGCCGCAGGAACTCGACGACCGCCAGCGCGATCCAGTACCCGAGGAGCGCCAGCCCGCTCAGCACCGGATGCGTCTGGACGTCCGGCCACAGCCCCGCGCCGACGAGGGTCGGCGGGCCGAGGGCCGCGAGCGCCACGGCGAGGCGCGCCCACGGCGTGGACGACGGTCCTAACGGGGGTTGCGCTGCCATCTTCGGCCACTCCGATGTCGTCGCCGTGATCACCGGCCGCCACCGCACGGCGGCACACCGCGATCGTCCCACGATTCGGTCTGCCGTGTATGCGTACGTTTCTACGCGGCCGACGGCAGAGCGGCCATCCCGATCGGTGCGGTGGTCAGGGGACGATGCGCAGCTGGGGGCGGTGGTCCGGGAGGCCGAGGAGTTGGCGGACGCGGGGGACCGTCCAGGCCAGTTGGGTGGCCAGGGCGGGCATGGTGAGGCCCGTCTCGGCCGCCGCCAGGTCGAACGCCTGGGACAGCAGGACCGGATGCTCGCCCGGATAGCCGGTTATGGGCTCGTTGGCGAACCCCGGCTGATCGCGCAGGGCCGCGAGGCGCTGGTACGCGCGGCCGGCGGCAGAGTCCGACAGCAGGCCCACCTCGCGGCAGCGGTACAGCAGGGAGTCGACCGAGACGCCCCACACGTGCTTGAGCTCGGCCAGGCGGCGCAGGTCCAGGCGGCGGGGGAGGTCGGGCAGGATGCTGTCGCGCGGCGTGAGGAACTCGGCGGCGAAGGTGTCGGCCTCGCGCTCCTGCTGGACGTCGCCCGCCGCCGTCTCGCCGTGCAGGACGAGATGCCCCAGCTCGTGGGCGGCGGTGAAGCGGTAGCGGTGGATGTCGTCGAAGCGGTTGGCGGTCAGCACGACGATCGGCCGGGGGAGCTGCGACGTCGAGAACGCGTCGACCGTCGTCGCGTCCTCGTCGGGAGGGGGCAGGACGACGACGATGCCGTGGGCCTCCATCTGGCGCACCAGGTGGGCGATCGGGCCGGTGCCGAGGCCCCAGTGGCGGCGCAGCTCGCGGGCGGCGGCGGCCGGGTCGCGGGGCAGCTCGACGCCCGAGTGGACCTCGCCGCCGGAGAAGCCGGGCAGGTCGACGTGCGGCAGCCGTACGCGCTTCTCCAGGGCGTGGGTGAGCTCCCAGACCTGCTCGACGAACGCGACGGCCTTGACCCGCTGGTGGACGCGGGTGGAGCGCAGGCTGCGGAAGTGCGCCATCGACCCGTCCAGCTTGGCGTGCGGGCGGCCTGGCAGGAAGAACGCCATGGGCACGCCGAGGGCCTCGGCCAGCCGGGGGACGAGGTCGGGCCGCGGGTGGGTGGCGCCGGTCTCGTACTGCCCGACCGCCGCCGGGGTGACGCCGATGCGCTCGGCGAGGTCCTTTTTGGTCAGCCCGGCCAGCCGCCGCGCCTGGGTGAGGCGCGCCTGGTCGAAGGCGTCGGCGACGGCCTGCGGCGTGGGCCCGCCTCGTCCTCCCGAGCCCGCCTGGTCGAAGAGGCGGATCTGGCCCCGAGCCGGGCCAGGGTGCCGGCCGCCGTCATCCTTACGCTCGCTCATCGGCGTCGGCGGTCCGCGGTTCGTCGTAGGGCTCGCTGAAGACGGGGAACAGCGCGGGGTTCTCGCGTTCCACGGCCGGGCGGCGGGTGAGCGTGAGGTCCGGCTCGGCGGCGGCGTCGAAGCGGGCGGCGACCTCCGGACGGTCGTCCAGCGGCAGGGCCTGCGGCGTCCACGGCGAGGAGGCGGCGAGCAGCGGGATCGGCTCGTAGTGGAGCCAGTGGATGTGCCCTATGTCGTCGATCAGCTCGGCCTCGCCCCAGAAGAGCCGCAGCAGGCCGGCCTGCGAGTTCGCGGCGTAGGCGACCGGGATCAGCCGCGTGTCGGCGGGCAGCTTGGCGAGGAGGGGACGCACCTCGTCCAGCTCGTCGTCGCCCTCGTCCACGCCGAGGTCGAGCTCCTCCTGGGTGTAGATCGTCCGGGGGCCGTAGCGGGTGAACAGCTCGCGGGCGAGCGCCGAGACGCGCCCGTCGCTGATGCGGGCCTCGGAGATCGGGGTCGTGTCGTCCTCGGCGTAGCGGAAGGGCAGGAACAGGTTGCCGTCCAGGACGACGAGGTGGTGCGGCGAGCGGTAGGGCCGGATGACCTGGAACCCCGGCTCGGTCCTGAAACCGGCCACCAGCGCCTCGTAGCGCCGCGCCATCAGCGTCGAGCCGTACGCGTACCGCTTGTCGCTTCTGGACCACTTCTGCGCGTCCTGAGCGTTCTCGGCGGCCTCTTTGAGGGACGCGGCGAGCCGGTTTCTCACGTCCGCGGCACGCACGCCGAAGCGCTCGATGGCCCAGCTCGACATGCGCGGCTCAATGCGCGGCTCCGCCTGCATCGGTGACCTCCGGTCGTGGGCGTCCTGGCGCCGGGATCGCCTCAGGACGATGATCCCGTCACTTTAGTTCCCCGCACGATACTCCCGCGCCCACTCCAGTTGATGTTGTGACTCGCCGAGCATCGCGGATGGATCGCGGACGGATCGCCGAGGATCGCGGACGCCGTACGCCCGGCCGCGAACCGGTCGAACCACGGCGATCACGGGCGAGTGGGACTCGGGCTCACGGCCGGATGAGGCAGGGCGAGGCCGCGCCGCGTCCACAGGTCGCGCATGCGGTCCGGGTAGTCGGTGACGATGCCCGCGACGCCGAGGTCGAGCAGGCGCGCGGCCTCCTCGGGGTCGTTGACCGTCCACACGGCGACCGGCAGCCCGGCCTTCGCGGCCTGGGACATCAGCTCCTCGTCCACCAGCACGCGGTCGGGCGACAGGGTGGTGGCCCCGATGGAGGCCGCGGCCGCCGCGATGTCGCCGCCGAAGTCGGCGACGTGGTCGAGGCCGAGCCAGGCCGGGTCCAGCGTCGCCTTCTCGACCAGGGCGTAGCGCAGCGGCACCAGGTCGCGGGCGACGCGCAGGACGCGCCAGTCGAAGCTGAGGATCGCCGCGCCGTCCAGCCGCTTGTGCCGCTCCAGCTCGTCGACGACCAGCTCGGTCACCTCGCGCGGGTCGCCGGACAGGTCGGGCCGGGTGGGGTCGGACTTGATCTCGACGTTCATCCGCACGTCGTCGGCCCCGTACGCGGAGGCGAGGCCGAGCATGGCGCCCAGCGTGGGCATGCGGGCGCCGGGCACGCGGGCCTGGGTGGCGGCGAAGCGGTCGTCCTTGGTCCTGGGGTGGCGCACGCCGACGTCCAGCATGCGCAACTGCGTCAGCGTGAGCGACCGGATCGGCTTGCCGACGTACGGGAAGTCGGGGTCGTCCTCCGTGAAGGGCGCGGTGTCGGCGCTGGTCACGGCCGACACCGTCAAATCGTGGGTCAGCACCAGCCTGCGGTCGGCGCTGAGCGCGACGTCGAACTCGATCGCGTGGACGCCGAGCTCGAGCGTGAAGGCCATGCCGGGAAGGGTGTTCTCCGGGCGCAGACCCCGTGCCCCCCGGTGGCCGTGAATCTCCGGTATCTCCACCTGCACACGGCGCACCCTATCGTCCACGTGCCCTGACCTCGTTCAGGCGGGGCCGTGAACGCGCGCCGGAACGCCCTTCCGGCGCGCGGAGAAGCCGTGACCGGGGGAGATCACGGGCCGCCCGTCAGATCAGCGGGCGCAGCGAGAGCGTCTGGGTGCGGCCGGGGCCGACGCCGATGGCCGAGATGCGCGCCCCGCTGAGCTCCTCCAGCGTCCGCACGTAGTCCTGGGCGTTCTTGGGCAGGTCCTCGAAGGACTTGGCCTCGGTGATGTCGTCCTCCCAGCCCGGGAACTCCTCGTAGATCGGCTTGGCGTGGTGGAAGCCGGTCTGCGTCATCGGGATCTCCTCGTGGCGCACGCCGTCCACGTCGTAGGCGACGCAGACCGGGATGCGCTCCAGGCCGGACAGGACGTCCAGCTTGGTGAGGAAGAAGTCGGTGACGCCGTTGATGCGGGTGGCGTACCGGGCGATGATCGCGTCGAACCAGCCGCAGCGGCGGTTGCGGCCGGTGGTCACGCCGTACTCGCCGCCGGTGGTGCGCAGCCAGTCGCCCATCTCGTCGGTCAGCTCGGTCGGGAACGGCCCGGAGCCGACGCGCGTGGTGTACGCCTTGAGGATGCCGATCACGCGGGTGAGCCGCGTGGGCGGGATGCCCGAGCCGATGCAGGCGCCGCCGGAGGTCGGCGAGGACGACGTCACGAACGGGTAGGTGCCGTGGTCGATGTCGAGCAGGTTGCCCTGGCCGCCCTCCAGCAGGACGACCTTGCCGTCGTCGAGCGCCTTGTTGAGGATGAGCGAGGTGTCGGCGATGTGCGGCTTGAGCCGTTCGGCGTAGCCGAGGTACTCCTCCAGGACCTTCGCCGCGTCGATGCCCCTGCGGTTGTAGACCTTGGTCAGCACCTGGTTCTTCTCGTTCAGCGCGACCTCGATCTTCTGGCTGAGGATGCCCGGGTCGAGCAGGTCCTGCACGCGGACGCCCATGCGCGCGATCTTGTCGCCGTACGCCGGGCCGATGCCGCGCCCGGTGGTGCCGATGCGGGCCTTGCCCAGGTAACGCTCGGTCACCTTGTCCAGCGCCTTGTGGTGGGGCATGATCAGGTGCGCGCTGGCCGAGATCAGCAGGCGGTCGCACGAGATGCCGCGCTCCAGCAGGCCGTCGATCTCCGAGAGCAGCACCCCCGGGTCGATCACCACACCGTTGCCGATCACCGGGACGACGTCGGGCGAGAGCACGCCGGTGGGCAGCAGGTGAAGGGCGTACTTCTGGTCGCCGATCACGACCGTGTGGCCCGCGTTGTTGCCGCCCTGGTAGCGGACGACGTAGTCCACCTCACCGCCCAGCAGGTCGGTGGCCTTACCTTTGCCCTCATCGCCCCACTGGGCGCCCACGAGAACGACAGCCGGCATGGTTAACTCCCGCACACAAAAACGTAAACCCCTGGCGCAAGTGCGACAGGGGCTCTTGCGTTGAGAGACTACCCGAGCAGGCTGATGTCGCCCAAGCGTGGCTTACTGCTTGTTGAGGGCCTTTACCGCCTCCGGGCTGCTGTCACGCAGGAACGTGGAGCAGCGCTCGGCCTCGTCCTTCTCGCCGATCGCCTGCGCGGCGCGGGCGAGGGCGTGCAGGCAGCGCAGGAACCCCCTGTTGGGTGCGTGCTCCCACGGGATGGGGCCATGGCCCTTCCAGCCGGCGCGCCGGAGCTGGTCGAGGCCCCGGTGGTACCCGGTGCGCGCGAAGGCGTACGACGTCACGGCGTGGCCTTTGGCGAAGTATTCGTCGGCGAGGGCCGCCCAGGCCGCGGAGTAGGCCGGGAAGCGCGCGGCGACATCGCTGGGCTTGGCACCGGATTCAAGGGCTCCCCTCGCGTCGGGGTTGTCCGGAATGAGGGTCGGCGGCGGCCCGGCGAGGAGGTTCTCGTGCGTTTCCATGAACACAGTCTTACCGTTGTTCCACCTGTTCGGTCATACCGGCCGCTGTGATACGGGATGTTATCGAGAAATCGTTCTGCCCCGGTGACCTGGCGCGGCGCCCGGTACGCCCGAATGTGATCAGCGGAGGCGGCGCAGCAGGCCGCGCGGGCGTGTCGCGGACGGTCCGAGCGCCCGGGGCGGCGTGGCGCCGTTCTCAGGGCCCCCAGGCTCGGCCTCGCTGGTCGCGGCGGCGAGCCGCTCGGCCAGGCGGGCGTTCTCGGCGCGCAGCCGCTCCACCTCGCGCCTGAGGGCGGGGTCCTCGACCTTGCCCCGCGTGGGCGGCTCGGCCTGGCCCGCGGGCAGGAAGCCGAGCGTCGCGCCGTCCACCCAGCGGGTGCCGGCCACGTCGTCCACGGCGGACTCCAGCGGCTCGCCGTCGGCGCGGACGAGCCGGGCGCGGGCGAACGCGCCGGTGTGCTCCAGCCGGGCCGCGATCACCTCGTCGGAGGTCTCGTCCAGGGCGATACCGACCAGCCCGTACCCCTTGCCGGCGGCCTGCTCGACCAGCTTGCGCAGCGTCTCGGGCCCGGGGACCCAGCCCGCCGGGCACAGCATGCGGTACGGCGTGGGCGCGGCCGTCTCGGGCACGTGCTCGGCGTACCGGACGCGCGGCTCGGCGCGGTAGAGGCCGCGCAGCAGGACCAGGTCGAGCATGGGGCTCCTCAGCGGGTCACGCCGGTCCTCGCGCACCTCGCTCCACGGCCCCACCAGCGTGATCGCGATGTCGTTCAGCGTGCTCGCCAGGAAGCCGTCGGCGGTCGCCCGCGCGTCCTCGTACGAGGCGAGGGTGACGTCGATCACGACCTCGACGTACGGGACCTGCCACTGGCGGCGGGGGTGGGTGCGCAGCCAGCGCATGACCGGGATGTGGTCGGGCACGAACGCCTGGTTGTACCGGCGCACCTGATCGCCGTCGCGCATCATCATCGAGGCCCCGAGGTGGCGGCTGCGCGCCTCGGGGGCCAGCACGAACGCCGCGCCGCGCTGGGCGAGCCGGTAGCCGAGCTCGCTGTCCTCGCCGAGGACGAGCCCGGTGTCCAGCGGCCCGGCCTCGCGCAGCAGCCGGGCGTTCACCGAGGCCGCGTTGGTGACGTGGACGCGGTAGGCCGTGTCGCGCTCGGTGCGCAGGCCGTTCGTGCGCTCGGCCAGGTCGACGATCCACGAGTGCGGCTCGCTCGCGGCCTCGTCGAACAGCGTCTCGGTGGCGGCGGAGGCGACCGCGTCGCGCACCTGCTCGGGGGTGGGCGTGCCGGGTGTGTGGTCGACGAACCGGACGTACCCCATCACGACGAGGTAGTCGGCCAGGTGGTGCCAGCGCATGTGCGCCTCCACCTCGTCGTGGAAGGTGACCATGTCGGCGTCCAGCCAGTGGACGACGTCGCCGGAGGCGCGGGCGAAGCCGGCGTTGCGGGCGTTGGAGCGGCCGCGTGAACCGGGCTCGCTGGTGATCATGAGGGTGTTGTCCGGGACGATCTCCGGCAGGCGCAGGGCCGGGTGGGTGCCGTCGTCGACGACCACGACCTCCATGAGGTGCCCGGGATAGCTCTGCGCGGCCAGCGCGGCCAGCGTCAGGTCCAGTTTGTCCTGGTGCCCGTACGCGGCGATCACCACGCTCACCGACAGCGTGGGACTCCAGGCACCGGGCGCGGGGGGCTTCAGGACGTCGTAGTCGTTGTGCCGGATCCTCGGCTGCCCGTGCTGTGTCACTGTTCCCACTCCATGAGTCGGCTCGGCCGGAATCCCCGCCACTGATCTTTCGCGCGGGCCAGGAAGTAGCCGACGGGCTCCTGCCAGGTGTGCCCGCCCCTCGCCGCCCTGCGCGCGACGAAACCGAGGCCGTGCGTACGGTAGATCGCGCCGCCGGCCCGCATCAGGTCCTGGAAGAAATGGACGTCCACGGCGCGCGCCACCGGCCGGAAGCCGCCGAGCGCCTCGAACGCCGAGCGCGACACCACGAAGGTGCCGCCCGCCACGTGGTTGGACATCGTCTCGCTGGTCCAGTCGCGGCGGATCGTGACGTCGATCTGCTGGAGGTAGAAGAACTCCGAGGCCGCGCCCACCAGTTCCGCGCCCGAGTACCCCTGGGCGAGCAGCATGTCCGCGAGGTGGTCGGGCCCGTACCAGTCGTCGTCGTCCCATTTGCTGAGGAACGTTCCGCCGGCCCGCGAGGCGGCGAGGTTCAGCACGGAGCCGAACGGCAGGGACGCGTCGGCCTCGACGACCGTGATCGGCCGGTCGAAGTCCCTGATGGCCGTCTGGAGCTCGGGCGCGGAGGCCGTCACGCCGTGCAGCGTGAGGACGACCTCCAGCTCCACCCCGCGCTGCCGGGCGATCTGGCCGAGGGCGAACGGCACCAGTTCGGCGCGCCGGGTGCACATCACGACCGAGATCGCGGGCGGCGGCGGGACCGGCACCCCGGCGCGGGCCGCCATCGACCGCCAGCGTGCGGTGGTGCCGTGGCGGCCGAGGGCCAGCCGGCGCACCCGTACGCTGTGCTCCTCGCGGCGCAGCTCGTCGGCCAGGTCGGCCTCGGTGGCGCCGGCGGCCAGCGCGGCCAGGTCCGCCCCGAGGCCGTCCACGGCCCAGGCGGGCGGGGCGTCGGAGATCAGCGGGATCCCGGCGGCGGCGAGCCCGGCCACGGCGCGGACGGCCGCGATCGGGCCGGTGTGCGAGGGACGCCACGCGAACCGCAGCCCGCGCGCCCGGCGCAGGCGGCCGACGTCGGCGTCGGTGACGCCGCCGGACGCGGGCACGCGGACGACCGTCCGGCCCTCCAGGTCGATCTCCCAGCGCCCGTCACGCTGGACGATCTCGGCGATCGGCTGCTTCGGCGTCTTCGTGAATCCCCGGGGGTTGACCGACCGCTCGTCCACCGGGGGGACGACGTCCGGTTCGATCTCCAGGGCCCGCAGCGCCTGGTAGCCGCCGGGGGAGCCGAAGCGCGCCCAGCTCACGTCCACGGGGCGGTCCAGGGCGGGGACGCGCGCGTCGATCCAGTCCTCCGCCGCGCCCGGCTCCGGGGCGTGGACGGCGTGGACGGTGCGGACGGTGCGGACGGTGCGGACGGCGAGGTCGGCGGTGGGCACGTCCGAGCGGTCGGGGACGGGGCCGCGTTCGTCGGCGAAGGTCACGTTCGGGTCGCCCGGCCGCCAGTCCGCGAGCCCGGGACCCGCCAGGCCCGCCATGGGAAGGGCGTACCCGGCGAGGTGGTGGCCGCCGAGGCTCCGGGCGACGGCCGCCGCGACCTCGCCCGAGGGCAGCGGCTCGGAGAAGCGCGCCGCGACCCGCCAGCCGGACGCCCCGTACCGGGTGACGCCGAGGTCGCGCAGCAGGCGCCGGCCGAGGCTCGGCGACAGGGGGAGGCCGGGGGCGTCGCACCACGACGGGGCCTGGGTGATGATCACGCAGGTGAGCGGCGTCGTCGGCAGCGCCGCCCCGAGGGCCACGGCCCGGCGCAGGTCCGTGGGGGTCCTGGCGACGATCACGACGGCCGACGGGTCGGGCCGGGCCCACGGCGCGGGGCCCATCGTGTCCACGTCCGCCACCTCGTACGCCAGCCCCGGCAGCAGCGCGTCCAGGCCGTCGGCGTCCACGCCCGCGACGGCCACGGCGATCTTCGAGCCGGTCCGGATCAGCCTGGCCGCCGTCTCGGCGGGCAGCAGCGCGGCCGTCATGCCCGTCCCCGGGCGGTCACCTGGGCGCCCCATGTCATGCCCGGTTCCGCCTGAGGACCATCGCCCCCTTCTCCGCGGGGTGGGCCGACCCGGTCAGCTCGGGGAACTCCCTGAGCCACCGGTCGGCGGCCTCCCGTTCGGCGGGCCGGTCGGCGTCGTCCAGGACGAACCACGCGTCGGGCGCGCAGCGCGGCAGCAGGACGGGCAGCGCCGGGTAGCGGGCCATCGGCGCGGTCGCCCCGGGAGGCCCGTCCACGAAGACCAGCCCGATGCCGGTCAGGTCGTCCAGCGCCCGGGTGTCGTACCAGGGGATCGTCTCGCCGCCGTCGGCCGTCCAGGAGGTCAGCGGCGCGTGGCGGACCTCCACGACGTCCTGGAGGCCGTGGGCGAGGACCAGGTCCCGGGAGGACTCGGCGAACCGCTCGTCGTGCTCCAGCGCGATCACGCGCCCGCCGCCGAACCGCTGGGCGGCGTACCCGAGCCAGACGGTGGACGCGCCGCTGCCGCACTCGACCACGATCTCGGCGGGGTCGGCGGCGATCCGCTCCACCAGCAGGCGAAGGACGTCCGGCGATGCCGCCCACCCCCGCAGCCGGGGCATCGGGGCGCGCGGCTGGAGCAGGGCGCGGATGTCGATCAGCGCCTCGAGCTGCGCGTAGTTCTGCCGCACGGCCCCCGACAGCTCGGACTGCCCGTCGCGGACCGTCCCGCCGAGCACGTCCAGCCGCTCGCCGATCTCCCGGACCGTCTGGGCGACGCCGCCGCCGGTGGTCTCGTCGTGGACGAGCCCGCGCAGCTCGCGCAGGTCGGCGGCGTTGCTCCGCACGAGGGCGCGGATCTCGGACATCGACTCCGACAGCTCGGCCAGGCGGTCGGCCTGCGTGGTGAGCGTCATGCGGTCCTCGCCGAGGGCCGCGAGAACCGGGCCGGACTGGCTGCGGGAGGCGTCCACCAGGCGGCCGGTGAGCCCGTCCAGGGTGGTGGTGAGCTGGGTGAGGGTGTGCTCGGCCCGTACCAGTGCGGCGTCCTGGCGCTTGGTCCTGTTGTCGATGCGCAGCGCCTTGCCGTCGGTCCTGCGGACGCTCGCGACGATCGCGGCGGCCGCGGCGAGCACGAGCAGCGAGGCGGCGAGCTGGACCGCCGTGACGGGGTCCACGTCTCCGGTGACGGAGAGCACCACCAGCACCACCACCGCGAGGCCTGCGAAGGCGGCGCTGCCGATCAGCAGGAGGCGGGGGGATAGTGACCTCGTCGTCCTCGTCATCCGGGTTCCTGGCCTTTCTTTCTCTGCGCTGAAGAGAAACGGGGGGTGTCGCTCAGGTGAGCGGGCTCCAGCGGAGGCGTGAGCCGTACTCCGTACGCCAGCGGGCGAGCATGCTGGCCCACTGCAGGACGTAGAGCGGCCCTGACCAGCGGGTCTGCCGCGCGCGGAGCTCGGGGTCGGTCAGGGTGGCCAGCATCCGGGGGCCGAGCAGCGAGCGTACGTCCTCGCTGGCCGCGATGCTCGCGGCGAGGGCCGACAGCGCGGCCGGGCTCGTCTTGCGCTGGGGGCCGGGTGCGGGCTTCTCGCCCGGGTCGTTGGTCGAGGGCAGCGCGGCCACGCGCGGCGCGCCGTACCGCAGCATCGCCAGGAAGTAGGCGTGGTCGCGGCGCGCGGACAGCGGAACGCTCATGGCGGCCGTGATCACGTCCGGGTCGGCGAACGGGAGCCAGATCTCCGCCTCCGGGCCGAGCAGCCAGGTGGGAGAGGTGTAGATCCCCCGGTAGCGGGTGTGCAGCCGGGCGAGGACGGGCGAGGCGTGGTGCCCGTCGAAAGGGCGCATCACCCGGTGGAACGCCGACAGGCCCAGCTCGGCGATCGCGTCGCCGACCCCGGGCGCCCAGACCTCGGGCTGGCGGGGGAAGTGCGTCGACAGCGCCCTCCACGTGATCTCCCGCGCCTCGTCGCGGCTCGGCGCCTCGGACGCCTCGGCATGGTCGCCGCGGGTGCGGAACAGGCCGTCCCCGAGGCAGCCGTCGATCAGTGGCGCGCGCAGGCGGTGCACCGCGCGGGCGTACGGCATGGCCCACGTGTGGTGCAGGGTCTGGTACTGCGTGCGCAGCCACACCTCGCGGTGCTCGTGCAGCCACGCCTCCGGCCCCGGCCTGACCACGTGGTGCGGCACGCCGAGCGTCGCCGCGACGGTCCGCGCGTGGGGGATGTCGAGGTCGAGCCCGTCGTCGGTGCTGGTGGTCCAGGCCTCGATCTGGGCGGTGGGCCGGCGCACGGCGAGCGCGGCGAGCAGGCGGGAGTCCCATCCGCCGCTGAGGCCGATCGCCACGGGACCGGCGCGGTGCGGGATCCGGTCCGCGATCAGCTCGACGACGTCCTCGGGCGCGGGGGGTTTGCCCGGGTCGGCGGCGAGCCAGCCCGGCTCGAACCGCTCCACCCGCACCCCGCCGGGGACGTCCGGCCCGGCGCGCCAGGCGGTCGCGGGCTCCATGTGGCGGATCTGCGCGAACGGCGTCTCGTCCCCGAGTGGGGTCATCATGACCAGCAGGTTCGCCCAGGCCGACCAGTCGATGGTGAGAGGACGGTCGTCCAGGCGCGTCAGCGGGTCGATGCGGGTGGAGAAGTACAGGGCGTCGCCGACGCGGCGGACGTTCACCTCGTGCAGGCCGAGGGCGTCGGTGTGGAGGACGGCGCCGCCGGGTTCGAGGACCAGGCCGGCGGCGAGGCGGCGCTCGGCGGCCTCCCGCCAGGAGCGCGGCTGCGGGACGGAACCGGCCGCGGGCCACCACAGGTAGCCGGAGAGCGGCCCCCGCGACCAGTTCTCCGGCTCGCCGGTCGACCACAGGGTGGCCAGTGGGGAGCGGTGCACCTCGTCGAGCCCTCGCGGGGAGGCCGACACCAGCCGCTCCGCTATGCGCGCATCCCACTTTCCGATGGCACCGCAGACATATGGACGCGCTCGGTAGGAGATGGACATTTAGCTGATGGTAACGAGGTATTCGCTCCCGAAGTCCCGTGACCATCAGTTTTTACGGGCATTCCCAGATAATTCACATAGGGGGCGGGCGGTGGCCCGCCCCCTCGTACGTCCGTACCGCCGGCAGGCGTCCGGGCGCAGGTGATCAGCCCAGGCTCAGGCTCAGGCTCAGGCGAGCCTGTTGCCGGCGGACAGCAGGTCCTGACAGGCCTGTGTGACGCGCGCCGCCATGCCGGCCTCGGCCGACTTGCCCCACGAACGCGGGTCGTAGTCCTTCTTGTTGCCCACGTCGCCGTCGACCTTCAGAACGCTGTCGTACTTGCGGAACATGTGGTCCGCGACCGGGCGGGTGTAGGCGTACTGCGTGTCGGTGTCGATGTTCATCTTCACCACACCGTAGGAGATCGACTCGCGGATCTCCTCCAGCGAGGAGCCCGACCCGCCGTGGAACACCAGGTGGAACGGCTTCTCGGTGCCGTACTTGGCGCCGACCGCCTCCTGGATCTCGCGCAGCACCTCCGGGCGCAGCTTCACGTGGCCCGGCTTGTACACGCCGTGCACGTTGCCGAACGTCGCGGCCAGCAGGTAGCTGCCACGCTCGCCGAGACCCAGCGCCTCCGCGGTGGCGAGCGCGTCCTCCGGCGTGCTGTACAGCTTCTCGTTCATCTCGCCGACGATGCCGTCCTCCTCACCGCCGACGACGCCGATCTCGACCTCCAGCACGACCTGCGCCGCCGCGGCCTTCTCCAGCAGTTCGCGGGCGATCTGCAGGTTCTCGTCCAGCGGGCACGCCGAACCGTCCCACATGTGGGACTGGAACAGCGGGTCCTTGCCCTCGGCCACGCGGCGCTGCGAGATCTCCAGCAGCGGGCGGACGAAGCCGTCGAGCTTGTCCTTCGGGCAGTGGTCGGTGTGCAGGGCGATGTTCACCGGGTACTTGTCGGCCACCACGCGGGCGAACTCCGCGAAGGCCACCGAGCCGGTCACCATGTCCTTGACCGTGGGACCGGACAGGTACTCGGCGCCACCCGTCGACACCTGGATGATGCCGTCGCTCTCGGCTTCGGCGAAACCGCGCAACGCGGCGTTCAGCGTCTGCGAGGACGTCACGTTGATCGCCGGGTATGCGAAACCATTGGCCTTGGCCCGGTCGAGCATTTCGGCGTAGACCTCTGGGGTCGCGATGGGCATCGGAAGTCAACTCCCTAGACGGAACGTAAACGTATGGGTGACGGGGGCTGGATCCCCGGGGCAAGTATTGCGAAGGAGTGGCGGGCGAGGAAGAAGGGGTCCAGCATGTGTCCGGCGCCGGAGCGGGCGCTCCCGCCGGGTCATCCCCTCATGGCCCGTTTTGGATGGAATTTGGATGGACTACGACTGGTCCTACCCACTGGCACGTGCACCCCGTCCCTCGGCGGTAGTCTCATCCGTGATGGACCTCACTAACCTTCTCGACGCCCAATGGTGGATCGTCACCTTCGGGCTCATCGGCATTCTCGCGATCATCTTCGCCGAGACGGGGCTGCTGATCGGCTTCTTCCTCCCTGGTGATTCGCTGCTGGTCGTGGCGGGCATGGGAGCCTCCGCGGCCGTCGCGTCCTCCGTGGGTCTCGACGCGCCGTTCCCGCTGCCCGTTCTGCTCGTGTGCGCCCCGCTGTGCGCGATCGTGGGCGCGCAGCTCGGTCACTACATCGGCGCGAAGACCGGCCCGAGGCTGTTCGCCCGGCCCGACTCGCGGCTCTTCAAGCAAGAGTACGTGGAGAAGGCCGAGCAATATTTCCAGAAGTTCGGCCCCGCGCGCGCCGTGGTGCTGGCGCGGTTCATCCCGATCGTCCGCACGTTCCTCAACCCGGTCGCCGGCATGCTCGGCATGCGCCCCACCACGTTCCTGGCGTGGAACGTCATCGGCGGCGTGCTGTGGACCGAGTCGATGCTGCTCATCGGCTACTTCGCGGGCAGCGCCATTCCCAACGTCGACCGCTACATCCTGCCGGGCGCGGCGCTGATCATCGTGCTGTCGGTCATCCCGATCGTCCGCGAGGTGCTCAAGAGCCGCAAGGAGGCCAAGCAGGCCAAGGCGCACGGGGCCGCCGCCGAGCCGCGCGGGCGGCACCACCGTGACGAGAGCGGCCAGTGGGACGCCGGGGACCCGACCTCCTCGCGTTGACCATCACCCCTGGTGGGCGGGGTGCAGAAGTCGATCAGAAGCCGGTCGAAGGAGTCCTGGCGACCGCCCGGTGAGCGTCCTGCTCGCGGGTTACCCTCCGAAGTGTGGGACGCCACCGGTCTGACCCCATGGGCATCGCCCGTCTGCTGCTCGTGGGCGTCGCGATCCTCGCCCTGCTGGCGTTGGTCGCCGTCGGCGTCATCGCCCTGACCGGCGCGCTGAGCTCCGACGGGGCGGACGACGCCCCCGCTCCCGCCGTGACCGCCGAACCCGTACCCTCCGGCACGTCCCCGCCGCCGGTGGAGACCTCCGCCGCCGAGATCCCCACCTTGTACGTCGCATGCCAGGCCGACCGCTGCCCGCTCTTCGTACGGGTCAGCGGCGGCGACATCGTGGAGGACCGCGATCTCGGCCGGGGCCAGCAGGCGTTCTACCGGTTTCGTCCGTAGTGCTCCGGCCTTCAGGCCAGGGGTGAAGCGGACCGTCCCGCGTAGCGGGGCAAGAACAGCCGATTCGCCGCCGGGCGAACCGGCGTCCACCCCGATCAGACCGGTCGTTTCTACTGCTCGATGTATTGCTTGAGCACGGCCGGCGGGGCCCCGCCAACCGACCCGGCGAAGTAGGAGCCGGACCAGAAATGATCACCCTGCAGGTACTTGCGGACGTGGGCGCCGAACTCCTTGCGCAGCATCCGAGCCGAAACCCCCTTCAACGAGTTAATACTTCGCGACGAACACCAAATGGGCGTGGAGACCGTGCACGACATGCCGCCCGCTGCGCACATCCGGGTCCGGTTTCCATCCCGGTAACGCAACGAAACGATACGATCACGGTGTGGAGAAGGTAAAGCAGACGCGGGCGCATGTCGCCCGCCTGGAGATGAGCACGGCCCAGGCGGCCGTGCTGGACGGCCAGGCGCACACCGCCCGCGCGCTGTGGAACCTGCTCCACGAGTACGCCACCTTCCGGCAGGGCCGGTTGGCGACCTTGAAGGACTGCGACGAGGCGATCCGGGTGGCTCGTCGTGCGATCGACTGGATGGGCCGGCTGCCCGCCCAGGCCGCCCAAGCCGTGCTGAAGACCTACCGGCAGGCATGGGCGAACTTCTTCGACCCTGATCACCCCGCGGGACGCCCGAGGTTCAAGGCCCGGTTGCGATCCCGGATGGCCGTGGATGTGCCCCAGGCTCGCGACCTGCAGATCAAGCGGGTCAACCGGCGGTGGGGTGCGGTCAGCCTGCCCAAGGCCGGGCGGGTGCGGTTCCGGTGGACCAAGGACCTGCCCGGCGTCACCAAGGGCGGCCCGGCCGGGCGGATCACCGGAGCCCGGCTGGTCAAACAAGCCGGCGGCTGGCACATCGTGTTCCGGACCGAACGCCAGGTGCCTGCCCCGGTCCGCCACTCCGGCCCGCAGGTCGGGATTGACCGGGGAATCAACGTCGCCTTGGCGTGGTCGGACGGTACCACGCGTGAGCACGGGCCCTGGCTCAGCGGCGGCGAGAAGGAACACCTGCGCCGCCTGGAGAAGAAGTCCGCCCGCCGGCGCGCCGCCCGTACCCCCAGGCAGCGGACCTCTCATCGGCTGACCCGCACCTATGACCAGATGGCCAGGCTCCGCGCGACAGCCAAGCGCCGAGCCGTGGACTGGCAGCACAAGACCACCACCGAACTCGCCGGCACCTTCGGCGTGGTCGTGGTGGAGGATCTGAAGATCACGAACATGGTCCGCTCCGCCAAGGGCACCGTCGAGCGACCCGGCCGGAACGTGAGGCAGAAGGCGGGGCTGAACCGTGCCATGAGCGGCGAGGCGTGGGGCCGTACGGTCGCCCTGCTGGAGTACAAGACCCGTGATCGCGGCGGGCTGGTGGTGAAGGTCCCCGCCCCGGGCACCTCGCAGACCTGCCACCGGTGCGGGCACCGCGATGCGGCCTCCCGTGACGGCGCCCGGTTCTCCTGCGCCGACCCCGGATGCGGGTGGACCGGGCATGCCGACACCAACGCCGCGATCAACATTCGCAACGCCGCAGGGACTGTGGTGTCAGGACGTGGAGACCTCGGGGCTGCCCGGTCTGTGAAGCGTCAACCCCCGCGCGCCGCTTGACCGCGACGCGACGGGAGAATCTCCGGCCTTCAGGCCGGGGAGGAGTTCAATCCCAGCCGTCGCTCGATGCTCGCCGACGCCTCCACGGTGTACGTCGAGGTGAACGGCGAGCCGCGCTCCCCGGGCAAGCCAGGGGAGCGCCAGAGCTTCACCGCCCGCCGCCACGCCGGCTAGCCGTCCCCGCGATCGCGGTCAGCTCAGGCCGAGGTCGTCGAGCGTGTACGCGGTGCGGTACGTCAGGCCCGTCTCCTCGATTGCGGACGCCGCGCCGCGGTCCACGATCGTGGCCACGCCGACGATCTCGGCCCCGGCCTCGCGCAGCGCCTCCACCGCGGTGAGCACCGACCCGCCGGTCGTCGAGGTGTCCTCCACGGCCAGCACCCGGCGGCCCGTGACGTCCGGGCCCTCGATCCTGCGCTGGAGCCCGTGTGCCTTGCCCGCCTTGCGTACGACGAAGGCGTCGAGGGCGCGGCCTCGCGCGGCGGCGGCGTGCAGCATGGCCGTGGCGACGGGGTCGGCCCCGAGGGTGAGGCCGCCCACCGCGTCATAGCCGAGGTCCTCGGTGAGGTCCAGCATGACCCGGCCGACCAGGGGCGCGGCGGTGCCGTCCAGGGTGATCCGGCGCAGGTCCACGTACCAGTCGGCCTCCCGGCCCGAGCTGAGCACGACCCGGCCGTGCACCACTCCCTTTTTCTTGATCTCGTCCAGTAGTTTCGCGCGGTCATTCATGGTGGCCAGCCTAGAGACCCCTTCGGAGTGCCTCGGCGGGGCCACTCGTTTATCACCCCAGGCCGGTAATAGAAGGCAAACTGGTACGGTCTGCGGGAACCCTCCTAGATATGGGCATGCGCGGGCCGAATCGCCGGGATTCACCCTCGCGCGATCAGTGCCTTCATTACCCTGAGATAGGGCCGGGCTTCGGCTGCCACCGGACCTGGGCCATGTACGAAAGGGCGGTGTCGCGTGGATCGCTGCGCGCTGTTCGTGGACGCTGGCTATCTGCTGGCGGACGGCGCGATGGCCGTGCATGGGACCCGCCATCGCGAGGCCGTCGCCTGGGACTACCCCGGCCTGCTGCAACTTCTCTCCACGCTGTCGCGCGAGCGCACCGACCTCCCGCTGCTGCGGTGCTACTGGTACGAGGCCACCGTCGAGGGCCGGCGCACGCCCGAGCACGACGCGCTCGCCGACATCCCCGGCCTCAAGCTGCGCCTCGCCCGCATCCGGCCCGGCCGCCGCGAAGGCGTGGACGCGCAGGTCCACCGCGACCTGATGACGCTCGCCCGTAACAACGCCATCTGCGACGCCGTGGTGGTCAGCGGTGACGAGGACCTCGCCCAGGTCGTCAGCGACGCGCAGGACCTCGGCATCCGCGTCACCGTGATCCACATCGCGGCCGAGGGCGGGTGGGCGGTCTCGCGCACGCTCCAGCAGGAGTGCGACGACCTCATCGAGATCGGCAGCGGCCACCTGCGGCCGTACGTCAACCTCGTCACGGGCAACGTCGCCGCCGGGCCCGACAGCGGCCCTTCCAACGGGCTCCACCTGCCCCAGCCGGTCGGCAACGGCCGCGCCCGCGAGTCCTCGCCGTCGTACAACGGACGGCCCCCCGCCTCCACCGGCTCCTTCGCCGCCGTCTCCGGGCTCTCGTCCACGCCGCCCGCCCAGCCCCAGTCGTCCCACGGCCTGTCCGCGTCCCCACCCCAGGGGTCCGGGCCCTCGCCGGCCCGCTCCTCGCAGGGCTCCCGCGGCGCCGGTTCGCACGACGCCGGTATGTCCCAGGTGGGCTCCCCGCAGTCCTCCTCCGACCCGGGCGGCCTGTCGTCGGGGCCGTCCGGCTCGCACGACCCGAACGCGCTCGGCTCCGGCTCGCTGGGCACGGGCGGGGTCGGCTCGACGTCCCTCGGCTCGACGTCCCTCGGGTCCACGTCCCTCGGACCCGCCTCCCACGGCCCGCCCACCACCGGCGAACAGATGAGCGCGCAGGGCTCCGGCCTGCTCGGCTCCTCGCCGGGAGCGCACGGCGGCCCGGACTCGGAGACGACCGCCCCGCACAGCAGCGGGTACACGAGCCCGCCCGAGGGCACGGGGTCGCACGGCGCGGGGGGCACGGGGTCCTACGGCGCGGCTGCGGGCCGGCGCGGCGCCGGGCTCGGCGTTTCCCCCGGCGTCTCCCCCGGTACGGATGACGCGGGTGCGCGCGAGCCGGGCATGACGGGCTCCCACGGCGCGGGTTCGTACGGCCAGGGGAGGCCGGTCTCCCAGGACTCCGGGGGCCCCGGCATCGGCCCCCTCTACGGCCTGGGCTCCCAGGACGCCGGGGGCCCGAGCACCGGCCCTCTCTACGGCCCGCCCTCCCAGGACTCCGGGGACCCCAGCACTGGCCCCCTCTACGGGCCGGCCTCCCAGGACCACGGGCCTCTCTCCTCCGCCCGGGGCTCCCACGGCCCGCAGGCGGGTGGCACGCACGGCTCCTTCGGCGGCTCCCAGGCGTCCCAGGCGAGCGGTGGTGCGTACGGTCCGGGCGGCTCCCACGGCCTGGGCGCCGGCGCGCGTGAGGGCGCGGAGACGGGCGGCGGTCCCCACGGCCAGGCTTCGCATGGCCATGCTTCGCACGGCCAGGGTCCCCAGGGGCAGGGTGCGCAGGGCCAAGGTTCGCAGGCGCAGGGGTCGCAGGGTCATGGATCGCCGGGCCAGGGCGCGGGCGGCTCGCGAGGTCCCGCCGCGGGCGCGGACGCCGGTCCGTACGGCGCGTACGACGCCGCGCCTCCCGGGACGCTCACGGGCGCGATGCCCGCCATCGGCGCCTCCTACGGCCTGAGTCCCACCGGTCCCTCCTCGGGCACGGGGTCCCACGGCGGGAACTCCGCAGCCTCCGCGCCCGGCGCCGGATCACACGGGCAGGGCTCCGCCGGGTCGTCCTCGGCGGGCGGCTCCTACGCCGCCGGGTCGCCGGGCGGCGGGTCCTATGACGGGGGTTCCACCAGGTCGTCCTCCGGCGGCGGGTCCTATGGCGGGGGTTCCGCCGGGTCGTCCTCTGGTGGCGGGTCCTACGGTTCTGGTTCCTCCGGCTCCTCCCCGGGGTCGCGTGGGCTGAGCTCCGCCGGGCCCTCGTCCGGCACGGGGTCGCACGCCTCGCCCGGCCGCTCCTCCGGCCCGCCGCGCTCGTCCCAGCCCGCGCTACCGGCGCCCTATCAGGCCTCCTCGTCGGACTCCACGCCGCCCGGCTCCCCGCCGCAGGCGCCCCCGCTGGCCGCGCCGGTGCCCCCGCAGGGCTCCGCCCAGTACACCCTGGGCGGCTCCGGCGGTCCGCCGTCCTATCCCGGGCCCCAGCTCGGCCCGTACACCGGCCCGCAGCCCGCGCCCGTGCCCCCGCAGGCCGGCTCGCCCGGCACGACGACGCTCGCCGACGCGGTGAAGGCCGCCCACAAGGAGGGTCACGACTTCGGCGAGTCGGTCGCCAGGGACGCCCCGGCGCTCTGGCTGGAGGCCGTGCTCGCCCGCAAGCCCCGCATGCCCTCCGACCTGGAGGCGCGCCTGCTCCAGGGCTCGTCCCTGCCCATCGACTTCCTCCTGCACGACGAGGTCCGCCACGCCCTGCGCCGTGGGTTCTGGGACGCCCTGGAACGCGCCCGCCGCTGACCCCGCGCCGAACCTTGCCCGCCGCTGACCGCCGCGCTCACAGGACCTCGGTGACGCAGCGGCGGGTCAACGTCGCCGGCCCGTCGTGCGCGTTACGTTGGGGGCAAGAGATACCCGTCGTGATGGAGGTTCCGTGCCATACCGGGGACCGCTTCCGAGGCGAGCGATCGGCCGTTTGAACTCCTGTGTCCTGACGTTGCGCTCATCTCCTCGATGGGGCCGGTTGGTCAGCAGACACCTCACGGTCGTCACCTACACGGGACGCCGTTCGGGACGCACCTTCAGCACCCCCGTCGCCTTCCGGCGCGTGGCTGACACCGTCACGATCAGCGTCCAGTTCCCCGACGCCAAGAAGTGGTGGCGCAACTTCTTGGACGAGGGAGGACCGATCTCGTTGCATCTGGACGGGATCGACCGCACCGGGCACGCGGTCGCCACTCGCGACGAGGCGGGCCGCGTCACCGTCACCGTCCGCCTGGACGGCTGACAAATCCCCGGAGGAACAGGGCGGGGTGCCGAGCGGCGACTGTGCGACCGCTCGGCACCCTGGTCACCTGAGTTGCGTGGGGGCGATTACGCCCCGGCGTTCTGGGCGTTTCGTTCGGCGGTCTTGCGGACCTGGTCGATCTGGGCCTGGGTGACGGTCAGGGAGCCGAACTGCTTGACCGCCTGGTAGTACGTCCAGGCAAGCCCGTCGCAGGTGGACTTCGAGATGCCGGAATATCTGGCGCAGACCTGCTTCATGTCGAAATAGAACGCGTCGTCGATGTGGGACTTGTTGCTCGGGAACTGACCCACCGCCTTGTAGTTGCGGTAGCCGAAGTCGTGACGCCGGCACGGCATTCTGAAGTCGAAGCCGAGGGGCTGGTCGGGGCTGCTCGAACACAGGTCGGTCGACCAGTCGAAGTTGTAGTCGGCCCAGGCGCCCTGGTTCTGCCAGGCGGAGAGCCAGGCGGAGGAGCTGGACGCCGTGGGCTGGGTGAAAGTGGAAAGTGCGGCGAGTTTTTGCTCCAGCGTCACCGCGAATGCGGGTAGCGTTAATCCGAGTATTGCGGTGAGGGAGAGGGAGACCAGCGCGAGGGCTCGCTTGACCATGGGGCTCTGCCTTCGTCCGGGGGTAGGGCGCGCGACAGTTGTCCGCAATGCACAAGAATGAGCTGAAATATCCCCGCCCGCCGGAACAGACCTCCATCAAGATCCGAACCGATATTCACGAACAATCGCTCTTTACAGGATGACAAGCGCCTGTAAGGCTGGTGTTTTCCCGTGGACGGCAAGTCGGGCGCAGGCACGTCCCGGACGCGTCCCGATCTTCCCGCGATGAACGACCGATCACCGCGCAGGCCAACACAGGTCAGGAGAGCGGCCATCAGCGGCTTGGTGACCGACACGCTGTAACCGTCAACCGCACGGCCACGCCAGGGTCACCGGCAGCGCCTAGTGCGTCCTCTGGTTCGTCCTGTCCGCATACCTGGAACTGCCCGATATGGCCGCAGCAATGGCGTCACGGGGCTCACCTGCATGTCCGCGAACCACGAACATCGCCGGGATCTTTGCGATGATGGCTCCATAGCTCGGTCAGACGTTGAGCATGAGGAAGGAGGTGAAGAGAATGGCCTACAGTCCGACACTCGCCGCGGCGTTGTCGGGTGCCACGCTTCGCCAGCTCGCTCACTGGCGTAAGAGCGCAGGCCGGGGTGCCGTGCTCGTGCCCGAGATCTCTGATGTGCGGCCGATTCTCTACTCCTTCAGGGATGTCGTGGCACTCAGGACATGCGTGAAGTTGCGCAACGACACTTCTCTTCAGCGGATCCGGCGGGCTCTGGACACCCTCCGCGATGATCTACGAGAGCGCGACCATCTTTCGGCCTATCAGTTGGTGGCCGACGGTAGCAGCATCTACCTGGTGGAGCCCGACCAGGCGACCGACCTTGTGCATCGAAAGGCCAACCTCGTCATCCACGAAATGGTCGATGTGCTGCGCCCGTTCTACCGAGACGGCCGACACATTCCCGACCTGCTCCGGCCACGCGATCACGTGACCGTGGACCCGGCGATCCGGGGCGGGGTCCCGGTGATCGAAGGCACGCGGATTCCTTACGACGAGGTCGCGGCGCTGCTGCGCGATGGTGTCCCGGCCGAGCGGGTCAGCGACTTCTACCCGAATGTCACCGCCTCGGCCGCGATGGACGCGGCCGACTTCGCCGATTACGTCGACAGCTACGAACCGTCCAGGGAGCCACGTGCGGCTGCTGCTGGATGAGAACGTCCCCAAACCACTTCGTCAGGTGATCACCGCATTCGTCCTGAACCAGGAGATCGTTCACCTGCTAGACCTGCCAGGCTGGTCGGGAACACGCGACGAGAGCCTCTATCCACGTGCCGTGAACGAAGGATTTCAGGTGATCCTGACCAATGACGGCAAGCAGATGCAGCGCCCCCGGGAAGTCGCGGCCATCAAAGCGTCCGGTCTACACCGGATCGAGTACCCCCACAAGCATGCCGGCCTGGCGGGGATGGGGATCGCCATCGCGACGGTCGCCGCGGGACTTCCGGGGGCTCTGGCACTCCTGGAGGAGGCGGACGGCCAGCGGTTGATCACACTGCGGGGAGTCGACCCGACTCCGCGCAGCCGGATGCAAGTGATCGATCCGAAAATCGCCCCACCTAAGTTCTGGTTCACGTCCTTGTGAGAATGCTTCGTATGAGTGCGACGCTTATGTGTCGCTCTGGCGTTCAGCGCGCGTGAAGGTCAAGAACTCCTCCAATTCCTCATCGCTGCCGAAGATGTCCGGTGCCGCGAGGTCGGCGAGGGATTCGATGGGAAGGGCGCGCTCGGCTCTGACCAGCTCTTCTGGGGACGTCTTGGGCGTTCTTGTCCGAGAGATGACCGCCTCATTTGCCTTGGCAACCTCCGCCGCGAGGTCCGGGTCGGACAGGAGGCGGTCCAGGTGCTCGTTGCCGCGAACGAAGGTGTTCTTCGGCACGCTTATGGCCTCTTCTCGCATGACGTCTCCGTTGTCGTCGGCTGTTCAGGGATTGCGGCCTCTTGAGAAAGCATCTCGCAAAGGTAGGCGTTCAAGGACATGCCGTTGGCAGAGGCGCGGGACTTGAGGATCTCGACGACCTCATCTGGGACGTCCGGGACCAGCAGGGTGACAGGCACGTGCCGTTTCTAGCACATGCCTCCTGTGGAGTTGAGGTGGTCAGCTGAGGGCGTCGAAGCCGGCTCTGAGGTGGGTTACTCGGTTGGTGAGGTCGTTCAGGGGGGCGGTGAGGCTGGTGCTGCCGTTGGCGTGTTCGGTGAGGTCGCGGATGCGGGTGACCTCTTCTTCCACGGCGGCGAGGCGGCGGGACAGTTCGGGGAGGACCTCGGCGCCCATGCCGTCGGGCAGCTCGACGCTGAGGCGTTCGCGCAGCAGGGACGCCTGTTCGGCCAGGCGCCGGTTCATGTTGTGGAGCTCGACGAACACCGAGACCTTGGCGCGCAGGACCCACGGGTCGAACGGCTTGGTGAGGTAGTCGACGGCGCCCGCCGCGTAGCCGCGGAAGGCGTAGTCGGGGGCGCTGTCGACCACCGTGAGGAAGATGATCGGGATGTTGCGCGTGCGCTCGCGCCGCTTGATGTGCGCGGCGGTCTCGAAGCCATCCATTCCGGGCATGCGCACGTCGAGCAGGATCAACGCGAAGTCGATGCCGAGCAGTGCCTTGAGGGCCTCCTCGCCCGAACGCGCCCGCATGGCGGTCACGTCCAGGGAACTGAGGATCGCCTCCAGGGCGATGAGGTTCTCCTCCCGGTCGTCGACCAGCAGGATCTTCGCTCGATCCGGCATCAACCGCGCCCCTCCCTGCCCTCGCCGGAGGCCACCCGGCCGCGTGTGAGCCATCCCCGAAGGCGTTCGAGAAGCCGGTCGACGTCGACGGGCTTCGGCACGTAGTCGGAGGCGCCGGAGGCGATGCTCTTCTCCCGGTCGCCGCGCATCACCTTGGCGGTCAGCGCGATGATCGGCAGGTCGGCGAACTGCGGCATCCGGCGGATGGTGGACGTGGTCGCCCAGCCGTCCATCTCGGGCATCATGATGTCCATCAGGACGAGCGCGACGTCGTCGTTGCGTTCGAGCTGGTCGACGCCTTCCAGCCCGTTCTCGGCGTAGACGACGGTCGCGCCGTGGCGTTCCAGCACGCTGGTGAGCGCGAAGACATTGCGGATGTCGTCGTCCACGATGAGAATCTTCGCACCGTTCAGCGGGTCGTCGCCCTGCCATGCCTCGGGGTTGTGCGGGAGCGGCACTTCCTCGGCGATGGCCGGCAGCTCGGGCAGCACGTCGGAGGCGGTGAGCTCCAGCGCGGACCCCGGCGGGGTGTCCAGGACGGCCGCGCCGCCGTCGCCGTTGGCGAGGGGGCCGGAGTAGCTGATCGGCAGGTGCAGGGTGAACGTGCTGCCGCGCCCGGGCTCGCTCTTGGCGTGGATCTCGCCGCCGAGCAGGCGGGCGATTTCGCGGCATATCGACAGGCCGAGCCCGGTTCCGCCGTACTTGCGGCTGGTGGTGCCGTCGGCCTGGCGGAACTGCTCGAAGACGACGTCGAGCTTCTCGGGCGCGATGCCGATGCCGGTGTCGATCACGGAGAAGGACAGGATGTCGTCGCTGCCGCGCAGGGTCTCGTCGATGTAGGGGACGCCGGCGGCGCGGGTGACGTCCAGGCGGACCTCGCCCTTGGGGGTGAACTTGACCGCGTTGGACAGCAGGTTGCGCAGGACCTGCTGGAGGCGCTGCTCGTCGGTGCGCAGTTCCTCGGGCACGGACGGGTCGACCTCGACGGAGAACGACAGGCCCTTGTCCTGGGCGAGAGGGCTGAACGTGGCCTCGACGTACTCGACCAGCTTGGGCATGGAGATCTGCTGGGGGTGGATGTCCATGCGGCCGGCCTCGACCTTGGACAGGTCGAGGATGTCGTTGATCAGCTGGAGCAGCGCGGACCCGGCGCCGTGGATGGTCTTGGCGAACTCGACCTGCTGCGCGGTGAGGTTGCCCTCGCTGTTCTCGGTGAGCAGCTTGGCCAGCACGAGGAGGCTGTTGAGCGGGGTGCGCAGCTCGTGCGACATGTTGGCGAGGAACTCGGTCTTGTACCGGGACGACACGGCGAGCTGCTCGGCGCGTTCCTCCAGCGTGCGGCGGGCCTGTTCGATCTGGAAGTTCTGGATCTCGATGGCGCGGTTCTGCTTGGCGAGCAGCGCCGCCTTGTCCTCCAGTTCGGCGTTGGACCGGCGCAGTTCCTCCTGCTGGCGCTGCAGCTCGTCGGAGCGCTCGCGAAGCTCGGTGGTGAGCCGCTGGGACTCGGCGAGCAGGCCCTCGGTGCGGGAGTTGGCGATGATCGTGTTCATCGTGACGCCGATGGTCTCGACGAGCTGGTTGAGGAAGGCCAGGTGGACCTCTCCGAACCGGCTGAACGAGGCCAGCTCCATGACGCCGAGCACCTGGTCCTCGAAGATGACGGGCAGGACGACGATCTGGGCGGGCGTGGACTTGCTCAGCCCGGATTCGATCGTGAGGTACTCGGCCGGGACGTTGTCCAGGACGATGGGCCGTCCCTCGGCCGCCGCCTGGCCGACGATGCCCTGCCCGAACGCGAACCGCTCGCGCGGGCCGGTGCCCGAGCCCGGGCGCACGCCGTACCCGGCGATCAGCCGTAGCTCGGTGTCGCGCGGGCGGGAGACCATGTAGAACGCGCCGTGGTGGGCGGTCACGAGCGGGGTGAGCTCGCTCATGATCAGCTTGCCGACCTCCATGAGGTCGCGGTGGCCCTGCATGAGGCGGGAGACGCGGGCCAGGTTGCTCTTCAGCCAGTCCTGTTCCTGGTTGGCCTTGGTGGTGGCGACCAGGTTGGACACCATCGTGTTGATGTTGTCCTTCAGGTCGGCCAGCTCGCCCTGCGCCTCGACGCTGATCGAGCGGGTGAGGTCGCCTCGGGCGACGGCGCTGGTGACCTCGGCGATGGCGCGGACCTGGGTGGTCAGGTTGCCGGCCAGCTCGTTGACGCTCTCGGTGAGCTGCTTCCACGTGCCCTCGACGCCCTCGACCCGCGCCTGGCCGCCGAGGCGGCCTTCGGAGGCGACCTCGCGGGCGACGCGCGTGATCTCGGAGGCGAAGGAGGAGAGCTGGTCGACCATGCGGTTGATCGTGGTCTTCAGGACGAGGATCTCGCCCTGCGCGTCGACGTCGATCTTCCTGGACAGGTCGCCCTTGGCGACGAAGGTGGTGACCTCGGCGATCGCGCGGACCTGGTAGGTCAGGTTGCCGGCCAGTTCGTTGACGTTGTCGGTAAGGTCCTTCCAGACGCCCGAGACGCCGCGCACGCGGGCCTGGCCGCCGAGCTCGCCCATGGTGCCGACCTCGCGGGCGACGCGGGTGACCTCGTCGGCGAACATCGAGAGCTGGTCGACCATCGTGTTCACCGTGTCCTTGAGCTGCAGGATCTCGCCCTGCGCGTCCACGGTGATCTTCTTGGACAGGTTGCCCTGGACGACGGCGTTGGAGACGGCCGCGATCTGCCGGACCTGGGAGGTCAGGTTGTTGGCCATGAAGTTGACGTTGTCGGTGAGGTCCTTCCAGACGCCGGACACGCCGCGGACCTGCGCCTGGCCGCCGAGCTGGCCCTCCGAGCCGACCTCGCGGGCGACGCGGCTGACCTCGGAGGCGACCGACGAGAGCTGGTCGACCATGGTGTTGATCGTGGACTTCAGCTCCAGCATCTCGCCCTGGGCGTCCACGTCGATCTTCTTCGACAGGTCGCCACCGGCGACGGCCTTGGTGACCTGGGCGATGTTGCGGACCTGGTAGGTCAGGTTGTTCGCCATCGAGTTGACGTTGTCGGTGAGGTCCTTCCAGACGCCGGAAACGCCCTTCACGTCGGCGCGCCCGCCGAGCTGGCCCTCGGTGCCGACCTCGCGGGCGACGCGGGTGACCTCGTCGGCGAACATCGACAGCTGGTCGACCATCGTGTTGAGGGTCTCTTTGAGCTGCAGCATCTCGCCCTGGGCGTCCGCGGTGATCTTCTTGGAGAGATCGCCCTGGGCCACGGCGGTCGCGACGGTGGCGATGTTGCGCACCTGGCTCGTCAGGTTGCTCGCCATGACGTTGACGTTGTCGGTGAGGTCCTTCCAGACGCCCGAAACGCCCCGTACGCGGGCCTGGCCGCCCAGCTCGCCCTCGGTGCCGACCTCGCGGGCGACGCGGGTGACCTCCTCGGCGAAGGCCGAGAGCTGGTCGACCATGGTGTTGACGGTGTTCTTCAGCTCCAGCATCTCGCCGACGGCGTCGACGGTGACCTTGCGGCTGAGGTCGCCGCGCGCGACGGCGGTGGTGACGACGGCGATGTCGCGGACCTGGGCGGACACCCGGCTGGACATGGTGTTCACGGCTTCGGTGAGGTCGCGCCAGCTTCCCGACATGCCGCGCAGGTTGGCCCGGCCGCCGAGCCGGCCCTCGGACCCGACCTCGCGGGCGACGCGCGTGACCTCGGAGGTGAACAGGGAGAGCTGGTCGACCATGCCGTTGATGGCCTTGCCGAGCCGCCGGACCTCGCCGCGCGCGGTGCGTTCCATGTCGATGCGGCGGGAGAGATCGCCCTGGGCGACGGCGTCGAGGACGTCGGCGGCGCTGCTCACGGGGCCGACCAGCGCGTCGATCAGCGCGTTCACCGAGTCGACGCTCTCGGCCCAGGAGCCGACGCCGGGGCCGGAGGTCAGCCGCATACCGAAGCGGCCTTCCTTCACGACCTCCCTGCGGACGCGCAGCAGTTCGTTGGCGAGATGTTCACGGCGGTCGGCGACCTCGTTGACCAGCAGGCGGATCTCGCTGAGAATGCCGTGCGGGGCGTGGGGGACCCTGCGCCTGAAGTCACCGTCACGCCATGTGATCAGCGTCTCCAGCAACGGCCGTAGCTCGGACTCGGTGTAACACCGCTCCGAACCTGGCTCCGCAGTCGGGGTACCCTTCATGAAGCCTCCTTCACGCTGTTCGGGCGGGACTTCGGAGTAATGCCAGTCTGGCACGAAGGCGGCGCTGCGGTTGCCCAGACGATTGACCGCATGTAACGGCGAGGTGTGGTAAGCACAGTGTGATGACTGGTTCTTCCCGGGGTGTGCTGGCCGCTTCCTTCGCGGCCGGCGGTACGGCCCTACCCGCGGCGATACGGTTCACTCGCGAGGTCATGACCGCTTGGGCCGCTGCTCCGATCAGGTCTGCGGCCGAGCGGCTGACCGGAGAACTCGTGTCCGAGGTGCAAGATGTCCCATTTGAGATTGTATGGGAGCATCAGGGCGATTCTTTGCAGATCGAGGTCCGGCAGAAGGATCTCGACGAGCCCGTCGCTTCGGCTCCGTCCGCTCCGGTGAGCGTCTGGGGCGTCAGCTTCTCCGGGACTCTGCGCACCCGCTGGGCCCGGCTGCCCCTGCCCGGGAACGCCGAGACCGACGTCGTGGACGACTGGAACGGCGGGCACGCCTCCCACGACGACTGGACCGGCGGCGGAGCCTCGCAGGGCCCCGGCTGGCTGGGGTTCCTCGCCGACGCCAGCGATCTTCTCGCCGGCACCCTCGACCTCAACATGGTGCCCGCGCTGATCGCCCAGATCGTCGTCCCCCGGCTGGCCACCTGGTGCGCGGTCTACACGGCCGGGTCCAACGGCGAGCCGCACACGCCCGCCTACCTCTGGCACGCCGACGAGTCGCAGATCGACGCGCTGCGCGAGCAGCTCGACCACGCCGAGATCCCCGCGGTGGACAACCTCAGCCCGATGCCGATCCAGCTCGCCGACTGGCAGTCGCTGGCCTTCCCGCTGACCGCGCGCGGGCGCAGCCTCGGCATCATGTGCCTCGGGCGCGCCGGCCGCTTCCCCGACGACGTCGCCCAGCTCGCCGAGGACCTCGGGCGGCGCGCGGCGCTCGCGATGGACAACGCCCGGCTGTACGCCCAGCAGGCCGACGCCAACCGCGCCCTCCAGCGCAGCCTGCTGCCGCCCGGCACCCCCGCCGAGACCCCGGGCCTGGACTACTCCGTGGTGTACGAGCCCGCGGGCGAGACCAACGAGGTCGGCGGCGACTTCTACGACCTCTTCACCACCGGCGAGTCGTCCTGGCGGTTCGCGATCGGCGACGTCTGCGGCACGGGCCCCGAGGCCGCCGCGGTCACCGGCCTGGCCCGCCATACGCTGCGCCTGCTCGCCCGCGAGGGGTACGATGTCGCGGCCGTCATGTCCCGGCTGAACAGGGCGATCCTGGAGGAAGGGGAGCGCGCCCGCTTCCTCACCCTCCTGCACGGCGAGATCACCCGCACCGACGACGGGCTCGACCTCTCCCTGATCTCCGCCGGCCACCCCGAGGCCCTGCGGCTGCGGCCGAGCGGCGTCGTGGAGGCCGTCGTCACCTCGCAATCCCTGCTCGGCGTGTTCCCCGAGGTCGAGTTCGAGGCCGACCACGTCCACCTGGCGCCCGGAGACGTCCTCCTCGGCGTCACCGACGGCGTGACGGAACGCCGTTCGGGCGCCCGCCTGCTGGACGACGACGGCGGCCTCGCCAAGCTCCTGGCCGAATGCGTGGACCTGTCGGCGCGCGGCGTCGCCGAGCGCATCCGGCGCGCCGTGGAGGAGTTCGCCATCGAGCCCAGCGCGGACGACCTGGCGATCCTGGTCCTGCGCGCCGACTGAGGTCCGGCCCAGTTGGTCCGGCCCAGTTGGTCCGGATCGGACCAGGCGGACTGGACCGGGCCGGACCAGCCGGCCCGGCTCCGGCTACAGGCCGACGTTCTTGCGGGCGAAGTCGAGCTGGGCCGCCATCTGGCGGATGCGCTCCTCCACCACCAGCGAACCGTGGCCGGCGTTGTAGCGGTAGACCTCGAACTCGTGGCCGCGCTCGGTGAGCTTCTCCAGGTACTGCTCGATCTGCCTGATCGGCGAGCGCGGGTCGTTCTCGCCCGCGAGCACGAGCAGCGGCGCCTGGATGCCGTCCAGGTAGGACATCGGGGACGACGCCGCGTACAGGTCGGGCACCTCGCGCGGCGAGCCGCCGAACAGGGCGCGGTGGTAGGCGCGCAGGCCCTCGGTCTCGTCGTTGTAGGCGGCGGCGTGGTCGGCGATGGGCACGGCGGCGATCCCGGCCGCCCACCACTTGGGCTGGGTGCCGAGGCCGAGCAGCGTGAGGTAGCCGCCCCAGGACGCGCCCGCGAGCACGAGCCGCTCCGGGTCCACCAGGCGCGTGTTGAGCGCCCATTCGCGGATGGCCGCGACGTCCGACAGCTCGATGTGGCCGACGTCGCCGCGCAGCGCGTCCCGCCACGCCGAGCCGTACCCCGTCGAGCCCCGGTAGTTGACGCGCACGACCACGAAGCCCGCGTCGACCCAGGCGGCGACGTTCGGCAGGAAGGAGTCGTCGTCCTGCGCCGCCGGTCCGCCGTGCAGCAGGAACACGGCCGGGTAGGGCCCGGTGCCGCTCTCGGGCCGCGACACCAGGGCGTGGACGCGCCCGCCCGGGCCCTCGACGAAGACGTCCTCCAGCGGCACCGAGGGCGGCGCGGACGGGCCGGACTGGTTCATGACGACGTGGCCGTCGCTGGACCTGATCACCGGCGGGTGCGCGGCGCTCGACCAGGAGTACTCGACGTTGCCGTCGGGCCGGGGCATCGCGTCGTGGATGACGCCGTGCAGGGTCTTGATCGGCGTGAGGCCGCCGCCCCCGAGGTCGTAGCGGAACAGCTCGGTCCGCGCGCGGTTGTTGTGGCCGATCAGCACGGCGCGGCCGTCGTGGTACCAGTCGGCGGTGATCTCACCGGGCACGCGCAGCCAGATCTCGCGCTGCTCGCCGGTCATCGGGTCCCAGACCAGCGGTTCGCGGCGGCCGCGCCGCTCGTGCAGGGTGAGGATGCGCCGGTCGGTCGCGGTCGGGGCGAAGCGCACGCCGCTGAAGCCCTTGCCGCACCCGTCGTGCAGGTCGCCGACGACGTGGCCGTTCGGCCTGAGCACGCGCAGGGCGGGGTGGCGCGAGTCGCCGTGCTCGCTGTGGCTGACCGCGATCAGGGAGCCGTCCAGTGAAATGCCCGCCACCTGCGCGAACTCGCGCGACTCGTAGATGACGGCGGGACGTTCCTCGGACCCGACGCGGAAGTGCAGGATCTGGAAGCCGTGGCGGCTGCTGCGCCCGACGGCGGCGGTGCCCGTGGCCGACAGCGCGAGGCCGGTCGGGTGGCCGGGCGCGAGGTCGGGGTGGGCGGGGATCTCCGGGCCGCCGGTGAACGGCTGGCGCATCCAGATGCCGAACTCGTCGCCGTAGGTGTCGGAGAACCACCAGATCCACTGGCCGGTGGGGTCGATCGCGGCGTGGGAGGTGCCGCGCGGACGGCTGGTGACCTGCCTGGTGGCGCCGGTGGACCGGTCCCAGGCGTGGATCTCCCAGACACCGGAGATGTTGCAGCGGTACACGGCCCGGGACGGTGCCTGGCGTGCCCACATGGGCAGTGTCATACGTGCCGCGCGGAACCTGGCCTGCCAGCGTTCCTCGGCCTTCATGGGCGTGCCCCTCCCTCACGCTCTCCCGGACCGGGATCGGCGGGTTGCCGTTAAGTATGTCTCTTCTAAAGGGATGATGGCCTACAAAGTCGGGGAAATTCGTATTTCCGGTTGTTCTAGGCGATCTTACGGAACATGTAGATGTGGCATGACATTTCGACACTTGTCAAGGCGGGGAGACAGGAGACCTGCCGTTCCAAAGTGACGGGATCGACGTGCCACGCGCTCGGCCCCATTCCGGCCACCGTGGCCACGGCGCGGTGGTCCAGGGACATCCGCGCCTCCTCCACCAGATGCCCCGCCTCCATGAAATGCCCCCCGAGCGCCTCCCCGACCCGCCGGTCCTTGTCCTCGTCCACCGACAGCAGGCCCAGCGTCTCGACGAGCGGGGCCAGGTGCCGGGGCGTGGGGGTCACCACGACGAGCGTCCCGCCCGGACGCAGGACGCGGGCGAACTCGGGCGCGTTGCGCGGGGCGAAGACGTCGAGGACCACGTCGGCGCGGCCGTCCTTGACCGGCAGCGGCCGCCACACGTCCGCCACCACCGCGGCGATCCGCGGATGGGCCCGCGCAGCCCGCCTCAGTGCGTGCTTGGAGACGTCCAGGGCGATCCCCACATCCTCCGGGCGCAGAACCCGGCTCAGGTGGTACCCCGTGCCCGCTCCGGCGTCCAGGACGAGCGCGGGCCCGCCGCCGACGAGATCGCGGACGAGATCGTGGACGAGCGCGCGGAGCCGCTCGGCGAGGGGCGCGAAGTGGCCGGCGCCGAGGAACTCCTCCCGCGCGGCCACCATGGCCGGGGTGTCGGCCGTCCCGGGGACGCCCGAACCGGTCAGCAGGCTGACGTAGCCCTGCCGCGCGACGTCGAACGCGTGGCCGTCGACGCAGCGCACGACCCCGCCCGGCAGCGACAGGTCGCCGCGGCAGACGGGGCAGGCGAGGGAGTCGATCGCGTCGGCCAGCACGTCCCCATCATCCCGAACCCGGTGCTCGCCCTCGTGCGCGCACCCGAGGCACGAGTGGTCTGTACAGGTACATACCACTCTGGCGGGCTTTCGGTCGGTTCGACGTTGTGGACGGCCGGCCGGGCGGGCGCCTCGCCCGCCCGGCCGGATGCTCAGGCCGGGACGGAGGCCACGCCCGGGGACAGGAACCGACGCCCGTTGACCTGCTCGGAGACGCCCGTCCGGTCCAGGTACGGCGTGATGCCGCCGGTGTGGAACGGCCAGCCCGCGCCGAGGATCACGCACAGGTCGATGTCCTCGGCGGCGGCCACGACGCCCTCGTCCAGCATCAGGCGCACCTCCTCGGCCAGCGCCCGCAGCGCGCGGTCGCGGACCTCCCCGGCGTCCGGCCCGGTGAGGCCGGAGCCCTCGAAGATCTCCCGCGCCTCGGGGTCGATCGAGAAGTCCGGGGCGAACACGCCAGGCTTGCCGGCCTTGACGAGGCTCGCGAGGTTCTCCGACACCTTGTACCGGTCGGGGAACGCCTCGTGCAGGGTCTCGGCGACGTGCAGGGCCACGGCGGGCCCGACGAGCTGGAGCAGCGCGAACGGCGACATCGGCAGCCCGAGCCCGTCCAGCGCGTGGTCGGCCGTCTCGATCGGGGTGCCCTCGTCCACGGCGCCGATGACCTCGCCCATGAAACGGGTGAGCAGGCGGTTCACCACGAACGCCGGGGCGTCCTTCACCAGCACGCACGACTTCTTCAGCGCCTTGCCGGTCGCGAAGGCCGTGGCCAGCGTGGCGTCGTCGGTGCGCTCGCCGCGGACGATCTCCAACAGGGGCAGCACGGCCACCGGGTTGAAGAAGTGGAAGCCGACGACCCGCTCGGGGTTGCGCAGGCCGGAGGCCATCGCCGTGACCGACAGCGAGGAGGTGTTCGTGGCGAGCACGCACTCCGGGGTCACCACGGCCTCGACCTCGGCGAAGACCTGCTTCTTGACCTTGAGGTCCTCGAAGACGGCCTCGATGACGAGGTCGGCGTCGGCGAACGCGTCCTTGGTCAGCGACCCGGACACCAGGGACTTCAGCCGGTTGGCCTGGTCACCGCTCACCCGCCCCTTCGCGAGCAGCTTGTCGATCTCGGTGTGGACGTATCCCACGCCCTTGTCCAGGCGCGCCTGGTCCAGGTCGGTGAGGACCACCGGCACCTCCAGGCGGCGGGCGAACAGCAGCGCGAGCTGGGACGCCATGAGCCCCGCGCCGACCACCCCGACCTTGGTGATCTTGCGGGCCAGTGTTTTGTCCGGGGCCCCGGCGGGGCGCTTGGCGCGGCGCTGCACGAGGTCGAACGAGTAGAGCCCGGCGCGCAGCTCGTCGCCCATGATCAGGTCGGCGAGGGCCTGGGTCTCGGCCTCGAAGCCCTCGTCGCGCGTGGCCGTGCGGGCCGATTCGACCAGGTCCAGCGCCCGGTACGGGGCCGGCGAGGCGCCGCGCAGCTTGAGGTCCACGAGCCCGCGCGCCGCCGCGACCGCCGACTCCCAGGCCGCGGCGTCGGTGGTGAAGGGCGGCCGGGTCACGACGGCCTCGCCGGTCAGCACGCGGGCCGCCCAGCGCAGGGACTCCTCCAGGAAGTCGGCGGGCTCGAAGATCGCGTCGGCGACGCCCGACTTGAACGCCTCGGCGCCCTTGATCATGCGGTTCTGCGACAGCGGGTTCTCGATGATCAGCTTGAGCGCGGCGGCGGGGCCGATCAGGCGGGGGAGGAGCTGGGTGCCGCCCCAGCCCGGCACCAGGCCGAGGAAGCACTCGGGCAGCGCGACGGCCGGGACGCCGGAGGAGATCGTGCGATAGGTGCAGTGCAGCGCGACCTCCAGGCCGCCGCCCATCGCCGCGCCGTTGACGAACGCGAACGACGGCACGTCCAGCTCGCCGAGGCGGCGGAACACCTCGTGCCCGAGTCGGCCGAGTTCCACGGCCTGGTCGCGGGTCTTCACGAGCGCCGCGCCCTTGAGATCGGCGCCGACGGCGAAGATGAACGGCTTGCCGGTGACGCCGACGGCGGCCAGGTCGTCGCGGGCCTCGATGGCGTCCAGCGCCCTGTCCAGCTCGCGCAGGCCGCGCGGGCCGAAGGTGTTCGGCTTGGTGTGGTCGAAGCCGTTGTCCAGCGTGATCAGGGCCATCGTGCCCGCGCCGCCGGGCAGGCGGACGTCGCGGACGAGGGCGCGGGTCACGACCTCGTCGTCGAAGATCTCGGTGATGTCGCTCACTTGGCGCCCTCCCAGGCGGGGTTCTCCCAGATGACCGTTCCGCCCATGCCCATGCCGACGCACATGGTGGTGATGCCGTAGCGCACGTCGGGGCGCTCGCCGAACTGCCGGGCGAGCTGCGTCATCAGCCGCACTCCGGAGGAGGCGAGCGGGTGGCCGAAGGCGATGGCGCCGCCGTACGGGTTCACGCGGGAGTCGTCGTCGGCGATGCCGAAATGGCCGAGGAAGGCCAGCACCTGGACGGCGAACGCCTCGTTGATCTCGATCAGGCCGATGTCGCCGATCTCCAGCCCGGCCAGGCGCAGCGCCCTCTCGGTCGAGGGGATCGGGCCGACGCCCATCACCTCGGGGTCGACGCCGGCGAAGGCGTACGAGACCAGCCGCATCTTGGGCGTGAGGCCGAGCTCGGCGGCGACGTCCGCGGCGGCGATGACGCTGCCGGTGGCGCCGTCGTTGATGCCCGCCGCGTTGCCCGCCGTGACGTGGCCGTGCGGCCGGAACGGCGTCTTGAGCGCGGCGAGGCCCTCCACGGTGGTGCCGGGCCGGGGCGGCTCGTCCTCGGTGGCGAGGCCCCAGCCCTCGGCGGCCTTGCGGGCGGCCATCGGGACCAGGTCGGGCTGGATCTTGCCGTTGGCGTACGCCTTGGCGACCTTCTCCTGCGAGGCCACGGCGTACGCGTCGGCGCGCTCCTTGGTGATCTCCGGGTAGCGGTCGTGCAGGTTCTCGGCCGTCATGCCCATGATCAGGGCCGATCCGTCGACGAGCTTCTCGGACAGGAAGCGGGGGTTCGGGTCGACGCCCTCGCCCATGGGGTGGCGGCCCATGTGCTCGACGCCGCCCGCGATGGCGACGTCGTAGGCGCCGAAGGCGATGCCGCCCGCGACGGTGGTGACGGCCGTCATCGCGCCCGCGCACATGCGGTCGATGGCGTATCCGGGGACGGACTTCGGGAGCCCGGCCAGCACGGCGGCGGACCGTCCGATGGTCAGGCCCTGATCTCCGATCTGGGTGGTGGCGGCGATGGCGACCTCGTCGACGCGCTCGGGCGGCAGGCTCGGGTTGCGGCGCATGAGCTCGCGGATGACGCGGACGACCATGTCGTCGGCACGGGTCTCGGCGTACAGGCCCTTGGGACCGGACCGGCCGAAAGGTGTGCGCACGCCGTCGACGAACACGACGTCACGAGACGTTGGCACGGCTGGCTCCTTGTTGGTGGGATGGCTCCGGGCTACTCGTCAGTAACATAATGCCATGCCCCGCCCGCGTCCACGCCCGGGTGGCCCCCCGCCACGCCGCCCGTGTCCGCACCCGGGTGACCCCCTACCGGCCCGCCCGGGTCACCCCAGGTGGTCCCCGCATCGACTCCTACCCGCTCGCCCCGCCTTCCTCGCGCCTCCCGATGCCGGAGCCGGCCACTTCTCCGCGGGCGGGCATGGTCGTAACCGGACCTGGGCCGAGGTCCGTGACCGGGAGCGCGTGGGCGGCGTGCGCGAGCCCCTCCGGGCGGACACCCCGGAGGGGCTCTGGACGGATGCCCTGGCGTGCGGTGGTCAGCCGACGCCGGTGAGAATCGTCCGCGCCAGGCCCGCCGCGAACTCGTCCACCGGCTTGGGCGACCCGTCCTCGCCCACGAACAGGCGCAGGAATGCCCGCTGGTAGCACGCGCCCAGCAGCAGCGCGGCCGCCGACTCCGGGTCGGCGTCCGCGCGGATGCTCCCGTCGTCGCGCAGGGCGCGCAGGAAGCCGGTCAGCTCGGCGAGAGGCTTGTGCGGGCCCGCGCCGAGCTTGCGCAGCCCTTCACGGTGGCGTTCCAGCAGCGCGGGCTGGGCGAACAGGGACGAGGCGATCGGCATGCTGGCCTCGTAGAACAGCGTGGCGGTGCGGGCGATCTCGGTGAGGCAGTCCTCGGCCGTCCGCTCGCCGGGGTCCTCCGACAGCGCGGCGATCAGCGTGCCGAGCGCGGGCAGGCGTTCCTCCAGCACCTTCACGAAGAGCTCTTCCTTGCTGGAGAAGTGCCGGTAGAGGGCGGCCTCGGACAGACCGGCGGCGCGGGCGATCTCTTTGGTGGTGGCCCGGCCGAGGCCGATCGTGCGCATGAGATGCTCCGCGGCCTCCAGGATGCGCTCGCGGGTGCGGGCGCCTGCGGCCGTGGGGTGCTGGGGCATCGGCGCACCTCTTCCTTCCTGACGCCGGGACGTGCGACAACCTCTGCGGACATCCTGCGTCGCGAGCGTCGGCGGCGGGTACTCATTCTAGGATGTAAGTGAGTACTCACCAACTTACGGGAGGGGTGGCTCATGAAACTCACCGTCCTCGGAGCGACCGGCGGTGTCGGCAAGGAAGTCGTCCGCCAGGCTCTGGACGCCGGGCACCAGGTCACGGCGGTCGTCCGCGACCCCGCGCGGCTGCCCGTCAATCACTCCGCGCTCGACGTGGTGACCGCCGACGTGACGGTCGCCGGCGCGCTGCGCCCCGCGTTCGCCGGGCGCGAGGCCGTGATCTCCTGCCTCGGGCCGAGGACCAGGAGGGACGCGGGCATCGCCTCGACGGCCACCCGCGCGATCCTCAAGGCCATGGAGACGGGCGACGTACGGCGGCTCGTGGTCGTCAGCGCCGTCCCCGTCGGGCCGATGCCCGAGGGCGAGAGCCTCTGGTACTCGAAGATCGCGCTGCCCCTGCTGCGCCGGCTCCTGCGCGACGGCTACGCCGACCTCGGGGCGATGGAGGAGGAGATCCGGCGCAGCGCCACCGAGTGGACGGTCGTGCGCCCGCCGCGCCTGACCGACAAGCCCCTCACCGGCAGGTACCGTCGGGTCGTCGGCGGCAACGTGCCGCGCGGGTACACGATCTCCCGGGCCGACACCGCGCACGCGATGCTCGCCGTCCTGGACGATCCCGCGACGGTGAAGCAGGCCGTAGGGGTCGCGTACTAGCCCCTTCGGTCATCTCCATGCCGACCGCTCGCGCGAGGCGAGGGTCGCCCTGGGACGCCGGTCAGGCGGCCGTGGCCGCCACCTGGAGCAGGAACGCGGCGTTCGACGGCGTCTCGCGCAGCCGGTCGAGCAGGACGGTCAGCGCCTGCTCGCGGTCAAGGCCGGCCGGCACGCGCCGCAAATTCCCGTCCCCTTCACGGAGCGCACCGGGCTCACTGGGCTAGGCGGGCTCGCGTAGCTCGGCCTCGGCGGCCTCGGCGGCGCGGGCCAGCGTCTCCCTGGCGATCCTGCGGGCCTGGGTCCGGTAGCGGAGCACCTGGACCGCGCCGAGGCCCCAGACCGCGAACTGCGTCGCGAACGCCCACCGGTAGTCGTCCAGCGTGTTGCCTCCCCGCAGGTCGAGGACGGCGCCGATGAGCGCGATCACCGACACGGTGGCCACGAAGCCGCCGCCGTTGACGATGCCGCTGGCCATGCCCATGCGCGCGGCCGGGTTGAAGGTGCGGGCGAAGTCGAACCCGAGCATCGAGCCGGGGCCGTTCCAGGCCATGACGACGATGAGCGGCACGAGCACCCACAGCGGCGCTCGTCCCGGCCACAGCAGGACGACCGCCCAGGCCGCCGCCGTGGACCCGATGACGAGCAGCACCATGCGCGAGCGGTGGAACGGGTGGCGTCCGGCGAGGTAGCCGAGCACCGGCCCGAACGCCATGCCGAGCAGGGTGAGCGTGCTCAGCAGCACGCCCGCCGTGGCGGGGGTGAGCCCCTGGCCCTCGACGAGGAACGGATACCCCCACAGCAGGAGGAAAGCGGCGGACGACGACTGGGTGGCGGCGTGGGTCCACATGCCGAGCCGGGTGCCCGGCTCCGCCCACGCGTCGCGCAGGCGCGGGCGCTCGGTGACCCGGTTCGGCCGCGCGTCGCGCAGGACGGCCGCGACCATCACCAGCGAGACGCCGCCGAGCGCGCCCGCGGTGAGGAACGTGGGCGTCCAGCCGTAGTGGTGGAGCGCCTGGATCAGCGGCACGGCCGCGACGATGGCGCCGACCTGCCCGAGCAGGCCGGTGAGCTGGACGACCACGGGGTTGTGACGGGCCGGGAACCAGACGTTGACCAGGCGGATCACGCTGATGAACGTCATCGCGTCGCCGCAGCCGACCAGCACCCGGCCGGCGACCGCGTCGAACAGGCCGCCGGAGACGGCGAAGACGAGCTGCCCGCAGGCCATCAGGCCCGCGCCGACGAGCAGCATGCGCTTGGAGCCGAGCCGGTCGACGAGGATTCCGACCGGGATCTGCATCGCCGCGTAGACGAGGATCTGCAGCATGGCGAGCGTCGACAGCCCGGCCGCGCCGATGCCGAGGCGCTCGCTTGCCTCGATGCCCGCCACGCCGAGGGACTGGCGGTGGAAGACCGCGATCGCGTAGGCCAGAACGCCCGTCGCCCAGATGATCCAGACCCTGCGTGACGTTCTTTCACCGGGCATGGGCAATATATTACTTTTTCGTTGTTTCTGAACCGTTACCCGGGGGTGGTGCGGTTCCCTTACCCCCAGGTGCGCCCACGGTGAGGAGCTGCAAGCTCGGCCCTTCACGTCAGGCCGAGAAGCTGACGGGTACGGGGAAGCCCCTAGAGGGCGGTAGGTCTCACCGCCGCACTACGGTCGGATCATGGCCACTATCCCACCGTCGGAGTTCTACACGACGATCAACAAGACGCTCGCGGGGGCGGGCGCGCTCATCACCGACCCCGCCGGGCGCGTGCTGCTCGTCAAACCCAACTACCGTGACCACTGGATCTGGCCCGGTGGCCACGTGGACGAGGACGAGACGCCCGACCAGGCGTGCGCCCGCGAGGTCCACGAGGAACTCGGGTTGTTCCTGCCCGTGGGACGGCTGCTCGGCGTCCACTGGGTGCCGCCCTTCGGCGACCGCCCGATGCCGTTGATCCACTTCCTGTTCGACTGCGGCACCCTGCCGGACGGAGTGGGCGTCGTCCTGCAGGAGGAGGAGCTGGACGAGCACGGTTTCTTCGACCTGCGCCAGGCCCGCGACGTGATGCCGTCCTACTTGATCAGAAGGCTGCACGCCGCCCTCGACGCCCGCGCCGACGGCACCACCTTCTACCTGACCGGAGGCTCCCCCGCGATGACCCGCTGACCATTGCTCATGCGCCGACCTGGATTTCGGGGGTCGTCGGGGTGGGGCGCAGGTATGCGGCGTGCGGCTTCATGGAGCAAGAGCGAGGACTGCCGTTGCCTTGGTCGCCGCGTCGAGCACCGTGCCGACCAGCTTGTCCTGGGCTTCGCTGAACCGCGATGTCGGTGCGACGATTCCGACGGCACCGGCTACGGAACCGTCATGTTTGAAGAACGGGGAACCGATCGCCGTGATGCCGGGGGTGGAGTCGATGTCAACGGCCCACCCCCTTGTCCGGACCTCCTCGAGTTCCTGTGGCAGAGCCGCGCGAAATCGCCGCTGGGCGGCCGGGGGCATGCCGGTCAGGTTGCGCTCGATGATCTCGTCCCGCAGCGTGGCATCGGCGTGGGCGAGTACGGCTTTGCCCGACGCACGGTGCGGCTCGTTGCCCGTGAGGCCGACGTAGAGCCCGCTGGCACGCAGCGGTTGCGACCCTTCGACCAGAACTTTCAAGATCAGGTTCTTGTCGTCGAGAGTCGACAGGAACGAGGTTTCTGCAGTCGTGCCGGCGAGCTCGCTGACGATGCTCGCGAGCTTGTCGTTGATGTTGAAACTGAGCTGGTAGGTCCGGAACAGGGCGCCCACGCCGGCTCCGAGTCGGAGTGTGGCGTCGGCTCGGCGCTCGAGGTAGCCACGCGCGAGCAGGGTCCGCATCAGGTGGTAGCAGGTCGTGATGTTCAAGCCGAGGCCGACGGAGACCTGTTGCACCGTCGGCGCGGGCTCGGCGGCGGCCACGTATTCGAGGAAGCTCAGCGCTCGCTCGACTGTTTGCAGAGTCTGCTGGGGGGGCTTGTCCGAAGTGCTGTTCACTATTTGAAATTATCAGGTTGTGAGGCAGGCGCGGCCCGATGCAGCGGGGCGTTGAGCCGGTCGGTGAACGCGTCGAACGCCCGGACGGGCGGATAGGCGTCGGGGTCAACGATCACGTCGATGACCGTGGTGTGGCTGGAGTCCAACGCTGTCCGCAATGCGGGGGCGATGGCGTCCGGGTGATCCACCACGATCCCCGTGGCCCCCACGGCGGTCGCGATGGCGGCGTGGTCCACGGGGTCGAGCTCCACACCGGTGGTCGTTTCGCCGAACACGGCATTCTCGGCATGCCGCTGGGCTCCCAGGACCGAGTTGTTGAGCACCACGACGGTCACCGGAAGGCGCTCTCGCACAGCGGTTTCCAGCTCGGACCAGACGTGTGCGAAGCCACCGTCGCCGACGACCGCGATGACACGTCGCCCAGGCGCGGCGATTTTCGCTCCCAGGGCCAGAGGCAGTCCCCAGCCGAGACCCGCCAGACCTCGTGGCATGAGGAAGCGCTGGCCGGGCCGCTTCGCCAGGAGGTGGCCGGCGACCCAGAACGAGGAGTAACTGGCGTCGGCGACCACAATGTCGTCGGGGTCCAGGAGCCGGCCGAGCTCGGCGAAAAGGCGCTCCGGGGCAATGGGGGTCTCAGCGGATTCCAGCAGCGGGGTGACGGCCTCGAAGTGCTGCCGACGGCCGGCGGCGATGGTGGCTCTGAGCTCTTCTGACCGAGCGACGCGGGGGGTGAGATCGGTTGCCGCCAGGGCGGCCGTGAGGTCCACGAGCGCGGCCCGGGCATCGCCGAGCAGGCGTATGGACTCATAGTTTCGTCCCACCTCGAGCGGGTCGACATCGATGTGGATATAGGTGGCGTCGGGGGATGTCAGTGTCCAGCCCTCGGTGCCATTCTCATTCGTCCGGGTACCGACCAGCAGGACGACATCGGCTCCGGAGATCAGGGAGAGGTGAAAGTGCGCGGGTCCGCGCTCGCCGGTGATATTGGCGGCGACCCCCAGTGACAGCGGACCCGATTCGTCCACGGCGCCCTTGCCCATGTTCGTCGTGACCACAGGTAGGTGGGCGATCTTCTGCAGCGCGGCCAGTTCGGCCACCGCACCCGAACCGTGCACTCCGCCGCCCGCGACGACCAGGGGTGACCGCGCCGTGGCGATGAGCTGCGCCGCTCGCGACACCGCGGCGGCGTCCGGCCGTGGACGGTCGAGCGGGAAGGCCCCAAGATCCGCAGTGCGTGCGAATCGCCCTGGCTCAGCGGGCTTTCCGAGGACGTCTCGGGGGACGAGCAGGACGACCGGCCCGGGCCGTCCGCTGTTGGCCATGGTGAACGCCTGGTCGATCGTGTCCTCCACACGCGTGGGATCATCGATGCGCCGCGTCCACTTCGAGACGCTCGCGAACAGCGCGAAGTGGTCCAGCTCCTGAAACGCGTTGCGGTCGCGACTGTGTGACGGCACCTCCTGCACCAGCACGAGCATGGGTATCGACGCCTTGAGGGCTTCTGCCATCGGGGCGACGAGCAGGGCTGCGGCAGGGCCGTTCTGGGCCGCCACCACCCCGATCCGGCCGGAGATCCGAGCGAACCCGTCGGCCATCGCGCCGCCCGCGTTCTCCGTCCGGTACAGGATCTGGCGGATTCCGATGCGCTCGGCGGCGAGCATCAACTCGGTCGGATTGCTTTGGCCCAGGATCGTCTCGACCCCGTGACGGGCCAGTGCACCTGCGATGACGTCGGAGACAGTGGTCATGTCCCGCACCGTTTCAAACTATGAACTATATGTCAAATATCGCACAGTTCACTATTTGAAATATACTTCATATATTGACATGCCGCTGACGCGGCTCATACCGTCGGACGATGAGCGCGCCTCGGCCCCTCACCACGAAAGATCTGGAGTTCCCATGACCATCGACACAGGTGAATCGCATCTGAGCCCGGTGCTCTGCCTGCACTCGCTGTTCCTCGATCCGCGCGCCTTCGACGGCCTTGCCGCCGCCGGAGCCGGGCGCTTCCGGTTCATCACGCCGGAGTTCCTCGGGCAGGCCGGCCGCCTGGACGAAGTCGATGCGACCGTGACCATGGATCAGTGCACCGACGACGTGCTCGCCCTGGTCGAGCGGCTCGCTCTCACCTCTGTGTCGATCGTCGGGCAGTCGATGGGCGGCGACGTCGCGGTCCGCATAGCGGCTCGCCGGCCCGATCTCGTCGGCAAGCTGGTGCTGATGGGCTCGTCGGCGAGAGCCGAGACCGACGAGCATCTCCACCTGTTCGGGGCATTCGTCGACAAGTTCGAGCGGGAGGGATTCACCCCGGAGGTCGTCGACTTCGTCAAGGGCATCCTGTTCGCGGCGACCGTTCTCAACGACCCGGCTCGCTCCGACATTCACGAGACGTGGACCAAGCGTCTCAGCGAGCTCTCCCCCAGGCTGGCTCATGCCGCACGGGGCGTCGTCCAGCGGGAGAGCGCACTTGCCCTGTTGCCTCTGATCACCGCACGGACGCTCATCATCTCCGGGACCCAGGACCAGGCCCGCCCGCCGGCCTGGTCGGACGAGATGTTCGAGGCGATTCCGAACGCCGAACTCTGGCGCATCAAGACCGCGGGTCACAGTCCCTGCCTCGAAGCCCCGGACGCCGTCATCCCGCGCGTCCTCGAGTTTCTCGCCTAGTGCGGAACGGAGAAGCCGACATGACCGCTCCCCCCAGGCTTGCGGTGGACTTCCTTGCCCAGTACCGGTGAGCGCCTGGCGGTGTGGGCCGGAAACGGCCCGGAGTGGATTCAACTCGAATCGTCCCGCCTCGCCGCCGATCGCCTCACCGCGTGTGACCATGCCGGAACGTCCAAGAACGAGATCCGCCGCGCAGGCCGGCGACGACACTCTCACGTTCAACGTCGTCGACCCGCTCAAGCTACTCCTCTTTGCACCTCACCCCGCTCAGGGTATTGACGGGCCGTCACCGGCGGCTCCTACGTTGGGCCCACGCCAAGGGATGACCTCGCGGCGGTGCCGTCCGGCCCGCCCGATCGGTTTCCTCGGCCGGGTCCGGCGTTAGCGGGGGCGGTCTCCTGGCCGGTGGATCAAGGCGCTTGACCATGCCCTTGGGGCAGGGAAGAGACTGCTGGCATGAGCACTGTGGATGAAGCCCTCATTGACCAGAGCCCGCGCACGCCCGTCCGGCCTGGCTGGCCCGAGCTCGGCGTCGCCGTGCTCACGTTCGTGATCCTGACCCTGATCGGCGGCGTGATCGGCCTCAAGCTACCGGCCGACTCCCCGATCTCTCTTGGCCACCTGAACTTCTTGATCTCGGGCCTCGCGCCGCTCGGCGCGTTCGCCGTCGCCGTACTCATCCGTATCCGCGACGTCCGCCCCTTCGGGATGCGGCGCGTGCATCCCGGTTGGCTGCTCGCGGCCATCGCGATCGCCCTCGCGTGCTTCGCGCTCAGCTGGCCGATCTCGGCGATCGTCGACCCATTCTTCCCCGGGTCGGAGGCCGTCCAGGAGCCCTACCGCGAGGCCGCGCGTTCGGGCGTGCTCTCTCTTGTGGCGACGGTCGCGCTCGGCGGCGTACTGACGCCCATAGGCGAGGAGGCCCTGTTCCGTGGTGTGCTCGCGAACTTCCTGTTCCGCTGGGGTCCCTGGATCGGCGTGATCGTGAGCGCGGCGATCTTCGGCGTCGCGCACGGCATCAACAGCATCATGCCGATCGCGTTCTTCGTCGGTCTCGCCGCGGGGCTGGTGCTCCGACTCTCGGGCTCGATCTGGCCTGCCATGGTCGTCCACATGGTCTACAACAGTGCGGGCATGCTGTACCACGGCATCAGCTGAGTCGCTCGACGAGCTTCCCCGCGGTCGAGACCTCGCGCACGCCGGAGCGGGCACCGCCGCCGCCTCGGTTCCCGCTGCTCGCGGCCAACCCCGACGCCCTCGGCCGCGCCGACGGCGCGTGATCACGGGGGTGTCAGGACGCGGGGCGGCTCTTTTCCCGTAGTGTGCGCGCGAACCATGCGATCGTGCGGCGCAGGCCGGTCTCCACGTCCACCCGTGGGCGCCAGCCGAGCCGGTCGGCGGCCAGGGACGTGTCCGGGCGGCGCACGGCGGGGTCGTCCACCGGCCGGTCCACGAACGTGATCGGCGAGGAGGAGCCGGTGAGGTCGCGGATCATGGTGGCGAGCTCAAGCATGGACAGCTCCGACGGGTTGCCGATGTTCACCGGCCCCGGGAAGCCGCTGCCCGCGAGCCGGAGCACCCCCTCGACGGTATCGTCCACATAGCAGACCGAGCGGGTCTGGGCGCCGTCGCCGGTGACCGTGATCGGCTCGCCCATGAGCGCCTGGCGGACGAACGTCGGGATCGCGCGGCCGTCGTGGGGCCGCATGCGCGGGCCGTAGGTGTTGAAGATCCGCACGATGCCCGTGTCGGCGCCGTGGGACTGGCGGTAGGCGGTCGTCAGCGACTCGGAGAACCGCTTGGCCTCGTCGTACACGCTCCTTGGCCCGACCGGGTTGACGTTGCCCCAGTACGTCTCGCGCTGGGGGTGCTCCAGCGGGTCGCCGTACACCTCGCTCGTGGACGCCAGCACGAAGCGGGCGCCCTTCTCGCGGGCCAGGCCGAGCGCGTGCAGCGTGCCGAGGCTGCCCACTTTCAGCGTCGCGATCGGGTGGCGCAGGTAGTCGGTGGGCGAGGCGGCGGAGGCGAAGTGCAGGACGACGTCCACGTCGCCCGGCACGTGGACGAACCCGGTCAGGTCGCACTCGATCAGGTGGAACCTCGGGCGTCCGATCAGGTGCTCCACGTTGGCGGGCGAGCCGGTGAGGAAGTTGTCCATGCAGATCACGGACGCGCCACCGGCCAGTAGCCGCTCGCACAGGTGCGAGCCGAGGAACCCGGCGCCGCCGGTCACGACCACCCGCCGGGCCGTCCGCGCCGCCGGAGCCGTCCGCGCCGCCTGAGCCGCGGGAGTCGCCTGAGCCGCCGGAGTCGCCTGAGTCGCCTGAGTCGGCTGAGTCGGCTGAGTCGCCGGGCTCTGTGCCTGTGCCGCCGGGGGTCGTGCCTGGGCGGCGCGGGACTTCACCGGGCCACCCCTGCCTCCAGCAGACAGAGGGCGGCGTCCAGCACGGTCTCGGTGCCGATCTCCAGCAGCCCCGGGTCGGGACGGTTGCCGTGCGGGTCGCCCGGCCGTCCCGTCCACAGGGCGATGTGACGGCCCTCGGGCGGCGGGAGCACGGGGGCGTCGGCCGGCCGTCCCGGCACCCGCCGCCCGGTCGGCGCGCTCCGCACGATCGCCGCCGGTTCACCTGTGGTGATCCGCCGCTTCGCGGGCCGCCGCGCGTACGGCCGCCGCTCGGGCTGCGGCTCCGCCCGCGGGACGGTCTGGGGGACGCGTGCGGGGAGGCGGTGGGGCGTCCTCGCCTCGGGGGGCCGGTCGCTGTCGGCCGGTTCGCCGGTTGACGTGCGTTTCGTGAACGTCCATCGGGTGGTGCGTCGCCGTAGGGCGGCGCCGGATTCGCCGGGCGTGTCGGTCACGGCCATGAGGTCTCCCGGGCGGCGAGCGGGTCGGCGTGCTCGGACACCATGGCGATCCTCATCGCACCCCCTCCTTCATGCCCGCCGGGCCCTCCTCGATCCCCGCGGCCTCCGGGCCGGCGACCTCCACCAGGCGAAGGACGGTCCGGACGACCTCCTCGGCGGTCACCGACGCCAGGCACGGATGCCCGGGGACGGGGCACATGCGCGCCCGGCTGCCCCGGCAGGCCGCGTGCTGGTCGCCCAGCAAGACCACCGGCACGCGGTACGGCGCCCAGCGCGCGGCGGGGACGACGGGCGAGAACAGGCTGACCACCGGCGTGCCGACCGCCGCGGCCAGGTGCGCGGGGCCGGTGTTGCCCACCACGACCGCCGACGCGCCCGCGAGCACGGCCGCGAGCTCCGGGAAGGTGGTGACGCCCCCGAGGTCGGTGCCGTAGGCCCCGGCGACCCGCGCGGTGAGCGCCTGCTCGTCCGGATCCCCGGTCACGACCACGCGCACCCCGCCCAGCGCGAGTTCCCGCACCGCGCCGGCGTACAGCTCGGCGGGCCACATGCGGGCCGGGGCCGACGCGCCGGGATGCACGACGACGTACCCGGGCGGGCCGGTGAACTGGTCCACCGAAGGGAGGGGACGGCGCACCGCGAGCGCGCCGTCGTCGCCGGGCGGCAGCGCGAAACCGGCGGCGCGGGCGAGGTCCAGCATCCGCTCCGGCTCGGGGACGTCCACGGTCTCGTCCACGATGTGCCGGACGTCGAGCAGCGAGCCGGGGTAGTCCTCGCTGATCGCGGCGATCCGCGGGACGCCCGCCAGCCGCAGCAGCAGGGCCGTCGGCAGCGACGACTGGTGGAAGGAGGTGAAGATCACGGCCAGTTCGGGTTCGGCCTGGTCGACGAACGCGAGCAGTTTGTTCACATGCGGGCGGGTGAGCGGGAGCGGGTCGTGGTCGATCCACGGGGCGCGCCACTCCAGCACCCGGTCCACGCCGGGCAGGAGTTGCGCCGCCGCGCCGCCGTTCGGGCCCGTGAGCAGCACGACCTGTCGCGCGCCCGCCGCGAGGGCACGGATCGCGGGCCCGGCGAGCAGCACGTCCCCGGCGTTGTCCAGCCGCACGGCGAGGACGGTTCCGGCGGCGGGATGCCGCCGTCCGTTGCCACAGGCCCGCCCGTTCCCGCTCGCGAGGCCGCTCACCGGCGCGCTCGCAGTTCACCGCGAAGCCTGTGGGCGCACGCCACCGGCGGGATGACCACGCTGGTGACCAGCATCCGCAGGATCTCGGCCGGAGTCCGCGGGCCAGGCGCGACCCTTGCCCACGCGAAGTCCGCGGTGAGCGCCAGCCACCCCAGCCCGGCCGCGACGGCGGGCACCCTTCCCGCCGCCCGGCCGCCTCCCACGAGGAACAACGCGCCCGCCGCCAGGCCCAGCGTGCTGGTCAGGGCGTGACGCCCGAGGCGGCCGGGGGCGCCGCCGACGGCCGCGCGCCAGCCCGGCCCGTGCAGGCGGCGCATCAGCGCGTCGTCGGCGTTGCCGCGCTGCGCCCGCACGCTGGTCCAGAAGCCGTCGTCGCGCACGGGATGCCCGGTCACGCGCCGGCCCTTGACCAGCCGGTACCCCGCCTTGAGCAGGCGCAGCGCGAGGTCGGCGTCCTCGCGGTAGGCGCGCGGGAAACGTTCGTCGAACCCGCCGACGGCCTCCAGCGCGTCCCGCCGGTACGCCATGTCGGCCGTCGCCCACCCCGCGCGCATCAGCGCCGCCGTGTTCCGCTCGGCGTCGGTGGGCCGGCGTCCCGCGGGCAGCGGCACGTCCAGGCGTCCCTGCGAGCCCGCGACGCCCTCGTCCAGCCCGGACAGGTCGGTGAGCAGGGCGTCCATCCACCAGGGCGGCGGCAGCACGTCGTCGTCCAGGAACGCGACCCACTGCGTCGTGGCAGCCCGCCATCCCGCGTTCCTGGCCGCCGCCGGGCCGCGCCCGCCCGTGCGCAGCACGCGGACGTGCGGGGGGACCGCGAGCGAGGGGCAGAACCTCGGCCGGTCGTCCACCACGATGGTGTCCACGTCGGGCCCGAGCGCGGCCAGCAGCCGGCGTAGGCTCCGCCGCCCGATGGTCGGAATCACCACGGTGATCATGAGGCGTGCACCTCCTGCCGCCGCACGACGTACGGCCCGATCGCGAGCACGTCCACCGGCGCGGAGCCGAAGCATTCGAGGGCGTCGCGCGGGTCGTCCACCATGGGCTTACCTCCGTAGGGCCGCGGGAGTCTGGTTACCGAGCGAAGCGGCTCTCAAACGGGGCTTTGCGCATAAGTCGAGGTAGTAAGGAGGGAAGCTTGAGCTATGTCACGCTTAGTAGCGACTGGCAGGGGTTTGTCGGTCGACTCCCCGGGTAGCCCCAACGCCATGGGGAGCCATGGGGGGCACGCCCACGACGCCGCGAGGGCACCCGCGTCGCACCCACGATGACGACACCATCACCCGCGCGCGACTTGATGCGCCCGAAAACGTGACCAACAGTGCATAAGGGCCCGATCCGGACGATTCCCACCCTGGAGGTCGTTCGGGGGCATACGGGGCCCACGGAACGATCTGGTTGGAGGTGTCACCTTGACCTGCGTCGAGCACATGACCGCCGCCGTCCTGTTCGACCGCGACGGGACGCTCGTCATCGACGTCCCCTACAACGCCGACCCCGGCCGTGTCACGCCCCTGCCGGGAGTCCGCGAAGCCCTCGACCGGCTGCGCGCGGCGTCCATCCCCATCGGCGTGGTCAGCAACCAGGCGGGCATCGCCCGGGGACTCATCACCCCCGCCGCCCTGGACGCCGTCAACGCCCGCGTGGAGGAACTGCTCGGGCCCTTCGACATCTGGGCGGTATGCCCGCACGACGACGGGGACGGATGCGGATGCCGCAAGCCCGCACCCGGGCTCATCCTCCGCGCGGCCGGCGTCCTCGGCGTCACCCCGCGCGACTGCGTCGTCATCGGCGACATCGGCGGCGACATGGAGGCCGCCCGCGCCGCCGGAGCCCGCGGCATCCTCGTCCCCACCCCGCAGACCCTGCCCGCCGAGACGGCGGAGGCCCGCGAGACCGCCCCCGACCTCGACGCCGCCGTGGACATGGCCCTGGCCGGCCACTGCGTCGAACCGCCCCCGATCCGCCGCCGGTTCCTCACCCCCGGCGCCCACCCCTCCCGCGACGACACCCCCGCCTTCCGCGCCCACGGCCGGCGCGGCACGCTCGCCGCGCCACCGCCTCCCCATGAGGTCACCCCGGCCCGCCGCAGGCACGCGCGACGTCCCCCCGCCTCCGAGGACCGCCCTCGCGAGGCGGGGGACCCCACGTGAGGGTCCTTCTCTGGCACGTGCACGGGTCCTGGGCGACGGCGTTCGTCCAGGGCCCCCACGAGTACGTCGTCCCGCTCACCCCGGACCGCGGCCCCGACGGCCGCGGCCGGGCCCGGACGTACCCGTGGCCCGCGAGCGCGCGCGAGGTGCCATGGGACGGACCGGCTCGCCGCCGCCCTGACGAGATGCGGCCTCAAGCGTTTCCTGACCGACTGGGACGACCTGCTCACCGATATGACCTGCCACGCGCGACCGGGAGCCTGAGGGTCGGGGGCCAAAATTGTCCGCATCTGGGATCGCGAGAAAATTGTTAGTGGTGTGGTGTATCAATGGTCAGGGATTGGAGTGCGGGTACTTAGCGCAGCCCAAAGCGGACGGAGCGAGTAATGGCTGGCCGAAGCCGGATCGAATGGACTGAAGTGACATGGAACCCTACGACAGGGTGTGATCGCATTTCGGCTGGTTGCGACAACTGTTACGCGCTTACGCTCGCGAATCGCCTCAAAGCCATGGGAGCCGCGAAGTACCAGCGTGACGGCGATCCTCGCACCAGCGGGCCAGGGTTCGGGGTGACCCTGCATGAGGACACCCTGAGCGCGCCCCTGCGCTGGCGCGAACCACGACTGGTTTTCGTCAACTCCATGAGCGATCTGTTCCACGCTCGGGTCCCCGTCGACTTCGTGCGCCGAGTTTTCGACATCATGGCGGCGACGCCCCAGCACACCTACCAGGTGCTGACAAAGCGGGCCACGAGACTCGCACGCATCGCTCACCGACTGCCGTGGCCAGAGAACGTCTGGATGGGGGTGAGCGTCGAGAACGAACAGACGACCGCCAGAGTCGCGGCGCTACGACGTGTGCCGGCGGCCGTGCGATTCATCTCCGCGGAACCCCTGCTCGGTTCGCTCAACGGACTCGACCTTGCCGACGTCCATTGGCTGATCGCCGGTGGCGAGAGCGGTTCTGGCGCTCGACCGGTCGATCCTGACTGGGTGCGCCAGTTGCGTGATCAGTGTCTTCGTGACGAAGTCGCCTTCTTCTTCAAGCAATGGGGAGGCAGAACCCCTAAGGCCGGTGGCCGGATACTGGATGGACGCACATGGGACCAGATGCCATCGCGTGGACCGGGCGCCCCTCCCTCATACCGTCCTATGACGGCGTGATCGGCACTATCGCGTCCAGGTGAAGTCGCTTGTCTTTCCCGATATCGCCGATCAGCCCTGTCTCGTGAAGGTTCTGCGCCGCCTTCCGCACATGTGGTATCCACGCTGATCCCAGAGTGGTTCCGTACACCTCTGCCACGTGATCGGCCATGCGGAACGTTCCATAGGCCGCCAGCAGTTCCCGAAGGTTCTCTTCGATGGCCGCGATCCACTTCGGTTCTTCGGTCTTTCTGTACCTATCGCGGTCGAAGACCGGGGGCTCGGTCTCCATCTCGAACAGAGCCCCCTGGCCGAGGGCTTCCTGCTTGCGGCGCCGCCTGGTCACGACGTCGTTGCGCCACGCCTCATGCCAGTCCATTCCCGCCTTGCCCAGGGCATCGGCGAAATACCATTTTCCCTCCACGTGACCGGTGAACAGCACGAGGACGTATCTCGGCTGGTTGTCCGGATGCGGCCGCACAGGCATGCTCACCGAGTCGTAAGCGGTCTCGTCTTTAATGATCTTGCGATACTGGTCGCAGACAGCGAGGGCCGCAGACGTCGCCGTACCGAGATCCTCGGCCCCGTCCACCTGTGCGAAGTAGGTCTGCCACCAGTCGCCGCCGAGGAAGCGATTCAGCCGGTCGATCTTCTTCTCGTCCTCCGGCGGCAGGTTTACATGAGCGTGCATCTGCTTGACGGCGGACCCCAGGCGGGCCACCGCGCTCACGCTGAAATGAAGGAGCACCTCCGTCGGTGGCCCCTTCCTGTGCAGGATCCTGAGGAGTTCCTCGTGGGCGAGCGCTGTGCCAAAAGGATCGAGGAACACGAAGAGTGCCGCGTCCCGCGCCTTGGACAGGACCTCCGGCAACCGCTCTCCGAGATCACCTTGCAGGGTCTCGAAATTCAGCCCGCGTGCCTCTTCGGCAAGCAACCGCTCCAGGCGAGCGTAGTGCTGAGGGTTCTTCTCCACGAAAACGCCGGTGACATTACGGAACTTGGTGACGAACTCGGCGGCCTGTACGAGAAGGAGGGGGGAACCGGGTGAACCGTCCTCGTAGCGTCCCCGACCTGCGTAGCCATCTACGAACACAACTCGGCGATCTTCAACCCGGGAACCGGCCTTTGAGGCGAAGATCACCGGGTAGCGCCTCAGGATGCCGTGCTTAAACACCGCCGCAGCGCGCTTCTCGCGGAAAAAGTCCTCATTCGCGGTCATTCGTCATGTCCTATCGACGCGGGGGGATGTCGTGCAACATGACACATACATGGAGTTCAAAGCTTCGGCAAGAGAAAATACGGAACTGCGGCCGGTGAGGTGATCGGACAGGCAAATCGGACGCCCGATATGCGGTCAAAGTGCATTATCTGTATCGAGCCCTGCTTTCGTAGTTCGCTGATCTCGATGACTCGCGGGGCGGTCGTTAGCATCGAATGAGCGGTTTGTCTACGACTGGTTCGCCAACCCGCTGGTACGCGCTCCCATATCGGTCCGTTTTCATGCTCGCGGCCCGGTAGCCGAATCACTGGACCGCTCCGGCCACCTTGGTCGGCTGACAGCACTTTTGCGGGCGGCGGACACTCAGCCGTACCCGGCCCTCTGCCGCATGCCAACCGGGCTGGCGGCGTGGGCGCGGTCCCCGGCCGGCGGCGACCCGGGCCGTCCACCCACCAGCGCTTTCGCCCTTGCCGAACGAACTCGCCGACCGCGGCGGCACGCCGCCGCCAACTAGGTTCCGCCATCGATCCAAGCTGCTTGGCGCGGTCTTTCGGGTGCTTCACGTGTGCCGCCGGCTCCGCTCGCCTGGTGACGACCAAGCCAACTGACGCCCCAGCGGGGGGCGTCTGGCCACTACTGGGGCGCGTCGTTTGTTTGGGTCGTTTGCTGAATTTCGTGATCCTATAGAGGGATATCGTTGGTAGATCGCCCGCGCAGGGAGTACGACGCCCTGCGTGTGTTCATCCCGTAGGACACGCCCAGCGCGTATGTGCCGAGCATGCCGAAATCGGGTGACCAGCAGGACCACGGCCTTCGGGCCGCCCCCCTTTGACGAGCAAGGACACCCCCCATTGATGGCAGTGACTCAGCAGGAGATCGAGAACCGGTTGTGGGATGCCGCTGATGAGCTGCGTGTGGCGATGCCCGAAGCGCAATACTCCTCCGTCGTCTTCCCGCTGATGTTCTGGAAGTACCTGTCGGACACCTGGGAGCACCAGCACGAGGAGTTCCTGGCCGAAAACGAGGGCCTGGACGGCCTTTCCGTCGAGGAAGCCCGCGAGATCGAGTACCGCGACTACCAGTCGTTCGAGATCCCGTTCATCCACCCCGGTACCGTCCAGCAGCGTCGCGCCTCCTGGACGTCCATCCTCGCCACCATCACCCAGCCCGGCCTCGGCAAGCGCGTCCGCAACTCTCTGCAGGCCATCGAGACGGCCAACCCTGACAAGTTCTCCCGCCTGTTCGGGTCCATGACCTGGACCTCCGAAGAGGTGCTGTCGGGAGAGGTGCTGGCGGCGGTCATGCAGGCGATGGACCGCACCCCGAAGATGCACGAGGGCAACATGTCCCACGACGTTCTCGGTGGGGCGTACGAGTACTTGCTGAAGCGGTTCTCCGACGGGTCCGGTACCCGAGCCGGCCAGTTCTTCACCCCGCGTGAGGTCGTCGAGTTGATCGTCGAGGTCCTGGACCCAAAGGGCTACGAGTCGGTGTACGACCCGACGTGTGGGTCGGGCGGCATGCTCATCGCGTCGGCGAACCTCCTGAAGGCTCGCGGAGGCCACGGGTACACCCTCCGCCTGTATGGGCAGGAGGCCGTCCCGGACACCGCGGGTGTGGCACGCATGAACCTCTTCATGCACAACCTCACCCAGTTCCAGGTCGAGGTCGGCGACACCCTGAAGGACCCGCGCTTCAAGAAGCCGGACGGGTCCATCGCGCAGTTCGATGTGATCGTCGCCAACCCGCCCTACAGCCTGAAGTGGAAGCCCTGGACCAAAGACCCGCGCACCCTCGGCGGGGTCGCCCCGCAGTCGTCGGCGGACTGGGCGTTCGTGCAGCACATGATCGCCAGCATAGGCCCGAAGAAGGGGCGTGCCGGCGTCGTCTTGCCCCACGGCGTCCTCTTCCGCGGCGGCCAGGAAGCAGCCATTCGACAGCGCGTCCTGGACGACGATCTGCTCGAAGCGGTTATCGGCCTGCCTGCCAATCTTTTCTACAACACCGGCATCCCCACGGCGATCCTGGTGTTCCGTGCGCCCGGCACCAAGGCCCAGGAGCGGCAGGGCGGAGTGCTGTTCATCGACGCCTCCAAGCGGTTCACCAAGGCCAAGAATCGCAACATCCTCACCGACGCCGACATCGCCGACATCGTGACCGCCTACCACGCGAAATTCGACGCCGACGGCAACCCGGTGGACCCCGACGGAGATGGTGGACTCTCGGCGCGATTCGTCCCCACCACGGAGATCGTGGCGAACGGGTACGACCTCAACATCGGCCGTTACATCAAGCAGGCCGCCGCCGAGCAGGAAGACCTCGGTACCCTCATCGACGCCTACAACCTCGCCCGAGCCGAGCGGCAGAAGACCGAGCAGCGCATGCTCACAGTCCTCGCTGAAGCTGGAATCGAGGGCTTCGATGAGTGACCAGTGGGTCGAGACGACGCTCGGGGACGCCTGCCGCTCCATCAAGAGGGGGAAGGCCCCGAAGTACGTTGATGAGGGCTGCCTGGTGTTTAACCAAAAGTGTGTCCGTGACGAGAATCGGATCGACTTTTCTTTCGCGCGCCGAACCGACCTCTCGCGGGCGCTTCCCGAATACGCTCGCCTTCGGGTCGGGGATGTGCTCATTAACTCCACGGGCCGTGGCACGCTTGGCCGGGCTGCAGAACTCCGCGAGCTACCCGAGCCCGTGACCGCCGACTCTCACGTCACCATTGTGCGTCCTGACCCCGAGCGCTTCGCGTTGGGATTTGCAGGTCTGGCGCTCTCAACCCGCAAGGCGGACTTCGAATCCCTGCAGACGGGGAGCACCAACCAGACTGAGCTGTCTGCCAGTAGCATCGCGTTGGTATCCATCGCCCTTCCGCCGATCCCGGCTCAGGAGCAGATCGTTGAGGTCATCGGTGCGGTTGACGACCAGATCAGCGCGCTCGACGACGAGGCGGGAGCACTGGAAGGCGTGTATCGGGCCGCGACGTCTCTGCTCTGGTGTACCGCTGAGGGCGATGAGGCGGAGTCTCGGTTTCTTAGCAACGTGATGGACCTCGACGTCGTACGGATCCCGATGGAAGCGGGAACGACTTACCGCCTCGCTGGAGTTCTCAATGCCGGCCAGGGTCTTGTGGACAAGGGTGAGTTCGACGGGGCAGATACCGAATACACCGCGATGAACGTCCTTCGGGAGAACCAGGTGGTGATGCGGAAGCTGACTGCTTGGGAGGGGCCGATCACCGTGGTTCCTGCCGAGTTCGACGGCTTCGTGGCGAGCAACGAGTTCCCGACCTTCACTCTCGCCGCTGACATCGCCCCGGGGTGGATGAAGCACGTCTGCCGGACACCTCGACTGTGGGCGGAGATGCAGAGCAGGGTCGTCGGGACCGTGCAGCGCCGTAAGCGACTCAACCCCGACCAGCTCCTGTCGGTGGCGCTTCCCGTCCCGTCCCGGCCGGAGCAGGAGCAGGCGTCGGAGGCATTGGATGCGTTGGAAGGGCAGGTCGCTGTGATCCGCGCGGAGGCCGCCCGTCTCCGTAAAGTTCGGGCGGCGCTGCTGGCGGGGTTGTTGGATCGCACCATCGACATCGAGTCCGCCGAGTTGGAGGTCTGAGTCGTGGCGAAGGGTATTCGGGAGCGTGAGTTCCAGAACCTGATGATCCAGTGGTCCCTCCCCATGGGCTGGTCCTTCACAGCGGGCAGGTCGTTGCCGCGTGAGACGACGCAGACGGTGGTCGCCGGCGAGCTGCGGGACGCCATCGTCCGATTAAACCCTGGAGTGATCGACGGGTTCGACGTGGACACGGTGGTCGAGGAGATCGTCGCCACGGTCAACGCCGTCGAAGGCGGGCTGGTGCGGGCCAACGAGCAGGTGCTGCACCTGCTGCGCGGGCGTAAGGAGTTCCGGGACGCCGACGGCGTGTGGCACGTCCTGAAGGTCATCGACTTCGAGCACCCGAAGGCCAACACGCTGGTCGTGTCGGACGAGGTGATCATCACCGTCCCCGGTAAGACCTCCCGCCGGTTCGACCTCGTGTACTGGGTCAACGGCCTGCCCTTGGTCGTGGTCGAGGTGAAGTCGCCGACCGCGAAGTCCGGTTGGGCGGACGCCGCTCGCGAGATCAACGACGTGTACGCCACCGAGTACCCGTGGTTCTTCACCCCCAACGTCTTCGCCGTCGCCTCCGACGGGCTGAAGCTGCGGTTCGGTGCCGCCGGCGCGCCCACGAACCTGTGGCAGCCGTTCCGGTCCACCGCCGACGACGAGAACCTGTCCGGGCAGGCCGACGTGCATCGCTCCGTCGGGCTGCTGCTCAACCCGGCGACCGTCCTGGACATGCTCGCCAACTTCGCCCTCTTCGACACCTCCGGGGGTGGGGTGGACAAGAAGTACCTGCCCCGCTACCCGCAGATGGAGGCCGCCCACCTGATCCACGAGCGGGTCCTGGAGGGCGGGTCGAAGGGTCTGATCTGGCACCACCAAGGCAGCGGGAAGACGCTGCTGATGGTGTTCGCCGCCTCGCTGCTGCTGACCGACACCCGCACCGAGTCGCCCACGATCATCCTGCTCTCGGACCGGACCCAGCTCGTCCGGCAGACCTCCGGGGTGTTCACCTCCGCGATGGGGGACGCCTACTTCCACCAGCCCGCCACCAGCCAGGAGTTACGTTCCCTGCTGGCCGACGATGTGCGCGGCGTCATCTCCACGACCGTGCACAAGTTCGCCGACGCCGGCAAGAACCTGTCGACCCGGGGCAACATCATCGTGCTGGTCGACGAGGCACACCGCACCCAGTCCGCCAGGTCGAAGTCCCTGGCCGGGCAGATGCGCGCAGCGTTGCCGCACGCGAAGTTCTTCGGCATGACCGGTACACCCGTCAGGAACCTCGCCACCGACACCTTCGCCCTCTTCGGCGAGGAGACCGACCCGGACAGGGTGCTGCACCGGTACTCGGTGTCCCGCTCTCTGCTGGACGGGGCGACCGTCCCGGTCATGCTGGACCCGCACCCGGTCGCCTTCGAGATGAACGACCAGGCGTTGCAGGCTGAGTTCGACCAGTTCGCCGACGACTTCGACCTCGACGATCCCGACCGTGAGGCCCTGTCCCGCAAGTTCGGGCGGCTCACCTCGGTGTTCGCCAACCCCGACCGCATCCACGCGGTCTGCCAGGACATCGTGGACCACTACCTGGCCGGCGCCTACCGCAACGGCCTCAAGGCCCAGGTCGTCGCCTACAACCGTGAGCTGGCCGTGGCGTACACGGACAAGCTCAACGAGCTGCTGGCCGGCTTCGAGGCGTCACAGGTGCTCGCCGAGGTCGGGAAGCATGACCGGATCACCGCCGAGGTGAACATCTCCGTCTCGGACTCCAAGGACGAAGACCCCGCCTTGCGGCCGTTCCAGCTCTCGGAGGCCGAGGAGGAGGAGCAGAAGCGGCGGTTCCTCACCTCGGACGACCCGCTGTGCTTCCTCGTCGTGACCGCGAAACTTATGACCGGGTTCGACGCCCCCAACGAGGGCGTCCTCTACCTGGACAAGCCGCTGAAGGCCCACACCTTGTTCCAGACCATCACCCGCCCGAACCGCACCTGGGTGTCCCCGACCGGGTTCGTGAAGACCTCCGGCGTGATCGTGGACTACATCGGCCTGGCCGAAGAGGTCCAGCGGGCCGTCGTCGACCCCACCTCGCCGGGGGCCGGCAAGGGTGGCGGGTTCGTCACCGACCTGTCCGAGCTGGTCGCCGAGTTCCGCACCACCTTCGCCCGCATCGAAGACCTTCTCGTAGACGTGGACGGCCTGGACCTCACGGTCCACGGATACGAGTCCGTGCGAGCCATTAACGCCTTCCTGGACGGCAACCCTGGCGCCGCCGAGGTGTTCACCAGGGACTACCGGCTCCTGGCCCGCCTGTACCCGCTCATCAATACCGACAAGCGGATCACCAAGTACCGGGACGGCTTCGGGCTGTTCGGGTCCGTGTACACGACCCTGTTCAAGAAGTCCTCCGACGAGGAGAGGAAGGAGCGGCTGAGCGAGCTGGGGCCGATGGTCCTGGAGATCATCAATGCCCATGTCCACTCTTTCTCCGTGGTCGCCTCTCAGGAGGAAGCCCTCGTCCTGGACGCCCAGGGCATCGCCATCCTCAAGGAGTTGCTGGCCCTCGTCCGCCCCAAGCCCGACAAGGACGACGGCGAGGACAAGACGCCGCCGTCCGCGGCGGAGATCTTGGACCACATCAAGGCCGCCCTCGAAAGGGGCGTCGAACCGGGGTCCGCGAAGTACACCGCCCTCGCGGAGCGGATCAAGCTGCTGCGGGACCGGATCATCCAGAACTCCCAGGACGCCCTGGCGTTCCTGTCCGAAGCACTCCGGATCGCTCGCGCCATCGTGAACGCCGAGAAGCACCCCGACGAAGCCGTCGTTGTGCTGGACGACGACCACGTGGGTGTCCTGTCGCGGATCATCCACGACCACGCGCCGCCCGGACTCACGGTCACGGAGAGGAACCTGGCCGAGGAGATCGACCAGGTGGTCACCCGCACCCTCTCCCGGTCATGGGACAACGCCGACGCTCGCAACCGAGGCGTCCGTCGCGCCACCGCGGCGGTCTTCCGCCGGTACATGTTGAAGCCGGTGGGGGAGCCGTATGACTCCACCGTCGCCTACATCGAAGCCCATTACCTGGTTGACTGACGAACAGAGGGCGGTACCTGCACCGGTCGCAGTGGTCGGCGTCATGGCCTGTCGCACCGCCCGCCGCCGGTCACGCCTGAGGGGCGTGACCGGCCGGCGATTCCGGCGGGAGCCGGATGTCAATGTGTCACAGGATCTGGATGGCGACGACCTTCGGAGGGCGGT